>JBAYVY010000259.1:0-5287 GCA_041674345.1 Phycisphaeraceae bacterium
ACCGCCGGCGTCGAACCGATCCTCGCCCTGCGCTCGCTGTGGCTCAGCAACGACGACCGCTGGAACCACTACTGGTTGTGCGGCTCACCACTCCGACAAGCCGCGTAGGGTGTCATGCACCCCCGACCGCTCATCCTCCAATCCCTTCTTCCCTTACAATGCCTTCATGCTCAAGTGGCAACTCAGTCTGGCCGGCAAGTGCCAACTGCTGTTCGGTCTGGCGGTCGTCCTGATTCTCACCGCCGCGCTGGCCGTACCCTGGCTGCGAATGCAAAAGCTCGTCGATGAAAGCCAGGAGCAGACCGCCCGCCGTCTCGCCGACGCCTGGCTCAACCGCATGATCGAGCTCGGCGGCGCGCCGCGTTCCGCCAACACCCTCGTGACCGATCCCGACACCGCCGCCTCTTTCCGTCTCACCCTCATCGAACGAGAACAGTTCGACTTCCACACCGGCGACGATTTCGTCAGTCGCGCCGTCAAAAAATTCGAGGACATCCCGCCCGGCTCCGACGTTCCCGCCGAACGCTTCAGCGTCCGCCGCGACCCCGAAGGCCGACGCTTCTACCGCTACGCCCGCGCCGTCCATCAATCCGATCTCGAACGACTCCGCACCGGCTTCGCCCCCGACCTCACCGCCACGCAAGTCTCCGACCCCCTGCGAGGCATTCTCCTCATCGAAACCTTCGCCCCCTGGGTCGGTCGCCAAATCCTCATCAACCGCATCTACATCCTCCTGGCCGGTCTGCTCGCCGGCGCCCTGGCCATCGTCACCTTCTGGTTCATCACCACGCGAATCATCCTCTCGCCCGTCCGGGTTCTCCGCGCCACCGCCGCCAAAGTCGCCGACGGCGATCTCAACATCCGCGCCGATATCAACACCGGCGACGAATTCGAGCAACTGTCCGACGCCTTCAACAACATGCTCTCCAACCTCAAAAACTCCCAGGAAAAACTCCAGACCCTCAATAAACAACTCGACCTCAAACTCGGCGAACTCGCACAGTCCAACGTCGCACTCTTTGAAACCAACCGCCTCAAAAACGATTTCCTCGCCAACGTCTCCCACGAACTGCGCACCCCGCTCAACTCCATCATCGGTTTCGCCGAGGTCGTCGCCGAAGTCCCCGAAATCAAAATCGACGACAAACGCAAACGCTACGTCGAAAATATCATCCGCTCCAGCCGCTCGCTGCTGGCGCTCATCAACGACCTGCTCGACCTGGCTAAAATCGAAGCCGGTCGCATGGACCTGCACGTCAAACCCATGAGCATCTCCGATGCCTGCGAAGGCCTGGCCGCGCTCATCCGCCCGCAGGCCGAGGCACGCAAACAGACCGTCCTGCTCAAACTCGCCCGCGAGTTGCCGATGGTCAAAACCGACGGCGGCAAGTTCCAGCAGATCATTTTCAACTTCCTCGCCAATGCCGTGAAGTTCACCCCCGAAGCCGGACAGATCGAACTCGCCGCCGCCGCCGATGTCAATTCCGACGGCACCGTCACCGGCGTGCGCGTCGCCGTCACCGACACCGGACCCGGCATCCCCCTCGAAGCCCATCACCTCATCTTTGAAAAGTTCCGCCAACTCGACCAGACCCACACCCGCGAATACGTCGGGACCGGCCTGGGCCTGGCCATCAGCAAGGAACTCGCCCGCCTGCTCGAAGCCCGCATCGAACTCGACAGCGATATCGGTCGCGGCTCCACCTTCACCCTCATCATGCCCCTCTCCCTCGAAACCAAAACCCAACCCCTCATGCCGGGAGTGCCCCCCTCCGCATGATCGGGGGGAAACAGTTTCCGGGGCCGCTGTTTCCGGGGGCCGCTTGCGGCTTGGCATCCCCCCCTTCATAATAATTGCTTCACCCCTTTTCTTCAAAGGAGCCACGTACATGATCCGTTCCCTGACTCACGCATCCCTCATCCTCATCATCGCCCTCGTACTCGGCCTGTCGTTCACGCAGTCCCGCGCCGAAAATCCCGGCAACACCGACAAACCCAAAACCGAACACAAGGAAAAAGCCGAGAAATCCAAGCCCGCCCACGTGTACGGCGACTACGCCAAAATCGAACTCACCGACGAACAGAAACAAAAAATCGCCGCCATCCAGTCCGAAACACGCGAAAAAATCAAAGCCATCGAAAAAGAAGCTCAAGCCCAAATCCACAACCTGCTGACCGATGAACAGAAAGCCGCCCTGACCAAACTTCAGGACGAAAAAACCGCCAAGGTGAAAGAACACGCCAAGGAACGCCGCGAAAAAGCCGCCAAGGAAAAAACCGGCGAACAAGACAAGAAACCCGCCGAAAATAAACCCGAATCCGAAAACAAGGACAAGGACAAGGCCGAGTAATCCTTCCCCTCTCGATCCCTGTGGTCGCAACGTATCCCCAAGCCCCGGCATGGCCCGTCTTACTTCCGGGGGCGACCTTGCCGGGGTTTATTTCATTCGCCCGCTCCCTCACCTGAATCGCGCCCAATACCCCCCGTCGTGATACCCCGCCCCCTCGCCCCCGGGCAATCGTTCGCCCGCCCCCGTTTGCTTCAACCCGATGTGCTTCTCGATCCACTTCGCCTGCGTCTGATTCTCACGCGGCTCCACGCTGCACGTCGAATACAACAACGTCCCCCCGCCGGCCAGCAACCTCACACCCCGTTCAATAATCGTCCGCTGAACGTGCAGCAATCCGTCAATGCTCTTCTGGCTGTACCTGTATCTCGCCTCCGGCCGACGCGCCAGCACCCCCGTGTTTGAACACGGCACATCCAGCACCACCCCATCCGCACGCCCCTCAAACTCCGCCAACTCCCGCATCGGCATCACACAC
Organism: Phycisphaeraceae bacterium; assembly: GCA_041674345.1. GTDB lineage: Bacteria > Planctomycetota > Phycisphaerae > Phycisphaerales > Zrk34 > JBAYVY01. The sequence continues at coordinate 2,827 of JBAYVY010000259.1, forward strand.
ACTCGCTCATGTCCCGCGAACGTCCGTTCCAACTCCGCATAACGATTCGCATCCACATCACTCGCCACGATCGTCGCGTTTCGATGCAACGCCGCCAACTGCCGCGTTTTCGTTCCCTTGCCCGCGCAGTAGTCCACGATCAGTTTCGCATCGCATTCCCCCGTCGCCTCCACCGCCGCCGCCGCCGTCGGGTCTTGCACCCAGCGATCTTCCCCCTCACGCAAAAACGCAGTCAATCCCGCATGATCCCCGGTCCAAACCACAAACCCCTTTTCATCATGCCTCACAAAGCCCACCCCCTCCCGCGGACAGGCGTCCCCCCCGCATCGCACAATCACCGGCGGATGCACATTGCTGTGCTCCAACATCCGCTCCGCCTCCGCCTTCCCGTACCGCCCCACCCATTCGTTCACCAGCACCGCCGGGTGACTCGTCGCCGTCATCAAATACTTCTCCGTCATCTCCCTCGCCGGCAAACGCGACCGCCAATCCAGCCCCACCAATTTCCGCAACACCGCGTTCACCATGCCCCCCGCGCCCGGCCTCAGCAATCGCTTGGCCAATTCCACCGATTCGTCCACCACCGCGTAAGCCGGCAACCGGTCCATGAACAACAACTGCGCCGCCCCACCCAGCAACACCCCACGCATCGCCGGTTCCATCCGACCCAATGTCTGCGTCAATTGCTGATTCAGCAAATACTCCAGCGTGATCCATCGCTGCACCGCCGTGCGATAAATCGCCGTCGCCAACGCACCATCACGCTCATCCAACCCCGCCCCGATTCCCGGGGGCAGCGGCATTTCCGGCCACCCCGCCGCCGCCTCGATCAATGCCGCCGTCGCCGCCCCGCGAGCCGTCCCTGACAAATCCACTTCCATGATGACTTCCTTGTTCACGCGTTTGAACGCTTTTGAAATTCCCCGAATCATTGTAGCATGTCCCCGTGCCACACTTGATCCATGTCAAAACCGAAACCCAGGCCCAGCGCGGCTGGACCTTCGCCGTCGAAATCCTCGATGACGGACAAACACGCGATTACACCGTCTCCCTCGATTGGTCCGACTATGACCTCTGGTCCCACGGCCGCGTCGCGCCGGAAAAAGTCGTCGAAGCCGCGTTCCGCTTCCTCCTCCAGCGCGAACCGGCTTCCGCTATCCTCCCCAAATTCGATTGCGCCCTCATCCGCCGCTACTTCCCCGAAATCGACACACAACTGAAAAACATGCTCTGATTCCCCGCCGTTTAGCGGGTGACACGAAGTGTCCCTCTCCTATTTCCCGATCAACCCCAAATACCTCTTGTACGCCACATCCCACGCCGCTCCATCGCCCGGCGTGAACTTCTTCACCCCGAAACTCGCCGCGACCACCTGCCGCAACTGCGCCAAATCTTTAACATCACCCGCCCCCATCGCCTGCACCAGCAGATTTCCCGCCGCCGTCGCTTCATATGGACCGACCACCACCGTTCGCCCCGTCGCGTCGGCCGTCATCTGGTCCAGCAGTTCATTCTTCCCCCCGCCGCCGACAATATGAATCACGTCAAACCGCTGCCCCAACACCTTCTCCAATCCCTCCAGCGTCATGCGATACGTCATCGCCAACGACTCCAAACAACACCGCACAAACTGCCCCTCGCTTTGAGGGACAGGTTGCCCCGTTTTTCCAGCGAATTCCGCGATTTTGCCCGGCATGTCACCCGGCTGCATGAACGGCCCGAATGACGGGTCCACCAGTGCGCCAAACGCCTCCGCCTTCCCCGCCAGGTCCGTCAACTTCGCATAATCCATCGATGAACCGGCTTTGTCGAAAGCACGTTTCAATTCCTGTATCAGCCACATCCCCGCGATGTTCTTCAAAAACCGAATCGTCTTGCTCACGCCGCCTTCATTGGTGAAATTCGCCTTCCGGGCCGAATCGTTCAAAACCGGCTCCTTCAATTCCGCGCCCATTAACGACCATGTGCCACTCGACAAAAACACCCACTTCGTCGCCGGGTCCGCCGGCACCGCCGCCACCGCGCTGGCCGTGTCGTGCGACGCCGGCGCGATCACCCGAATGTTCGCCGACACCCCGCACTCTTCCGCCACTTCCGCGCGCAGCGTGCCGATCACACTGCCCGGCTGAACGATTTTACCCAGCATTCGCCGGGGTATATCCAACTCGTCCAGCAAATCATTGGCCCACTTGCTGTTCTTGGGACGCGGGTCGATCATCTGTGAAGTCGATGCGATGGTCGCCTCATTCGTCGCATTGCCCGTGAAAAAATAATGCAGCAAGTCCGGCATGAACAGCAGCTTCCTCGCCTGCCGCAATACCGTCGGCTCGCTTTCCAAAAACGCTGAAAGTTGGAAAAGCGTGTTGAACGGCATGAACTGAATGCCCGTCGCCGCATAAAGTTTCTCCGCCCCGATGCGATCGATGACTTTCGCCATCGCCGCGTCATTCCGCGGGTCACG
>JBAYVY010000260.1:0-5279 GCA_041674345.1 Phycisphaeraceae bacterium
ATGTTCGAGCGGCTGCCCACGCCGTTCGGTCTGGTGCGGTTCGGCGTGGCACCGGATCACGCGAAAATTCGCAACGTCATCAAGACCTACGAGAAGACCGCCACCGATCCGCGATATCAGTTCTGGGGCAACATCACCATCGGCAAGGACATCACCGTCGAGGAACTCAAACAACACTTCGATGCGATCATCTACGCCTTCGGCGCGAAAGCCGATCGCAAACTCGGCGTGCCCGGCGAAGACCTGAAGCGCGTCTATTCCGCCACCGATTTCTGCGGCTGGTACAACGGCCACCCCGATCACCAACACCATCAGTTCGACCTGGACCAATCGGTCGCCGCGGTGTTCGGCCAGGGCAACGTGGCGATGGACGTGGTGCGCATTCTCGCCAAACAGGCCGGTCAGTTGCATCCGACCGACATGGTAAGTCCGGCGATCAACGCGCTGGCCAGAAGCAAGGTGAAGACGATTTACTGCATCGGTCGGCGCGGGCCGGTGCAGGCGGCGTTCACGCCGAAGGAGATCGGCGAACTGGGCGAACTGGAAGGCGTCGATGTCGTGATCGACCCCAAAGACCTGGAACTGAACGAAGTGAACCGGCAAGAACTGGAGTTGCCGGACAACACGCAGGCGCAGCGAAACTTCGAGATACTCAAGGAACTGGCGGCAAAACCGGCGACCGGCGCGCCCCGCCCCCGGAAGATCGTGATTCGATTTTACGAAAGCCCCATCGAGATCAAGGCCGGCGCGGACGGCGGGGCGGCACAGGTGGTGTTGGAGAAGAACGTGCTGGAAGGCGAACCGGGTCAGCAGAAGGCGCGGGGCACGGGCGAAACCCAAACGCTGGACTGCGGGATTGTGTTGCGGAGCGTGGGGTACAAGGGCGTGTCGATTCCGGGGGTGCCGTTCGATGATCGCAAAGGCGTGATACCGAACACCAACGGGCGTGTGTCGGTGGGCGAGTATGTGGTCGGCTGGATCAAGCGCGGGCCTCAGGGATTGATCGGCACGAATAAAAAGGACAGCGAAGACAGCGTGTCGCAGTTGCTGGCGGATGTGTCGAAGCTCACGCCGGCTGTTCATGCGGATGACGAATCGGTGGCGGCGTTGCTGCGCGGGCGCGGCGTGCGTGTGGTGCGATATGGGGACTGGCTGAAGATTGACGCCGCCGAGATCGAACGCGGCAAAAAGCTGGGCAAGCCGCGCGACAATTTCACGTCGATCAACGACATGCTGGCGGTGCTGGACGGTTGAAATCGCCGTGAGCGAATGAAAGCCGCCGCGGTATTCGCAACTTCGTGCCGGGACAGGGTATAATGAATTGTTTCCTGTCTTGGTGAGAAGTATTTTTGAAACACGGGGCCTTTCCATCGTTTCCTGTGCGTCCGGGGCGGGGCAAGGTGCGCTTCGCGGCGACGGCGCTGTGCGCGATGGTCCTGGCCGGCAGCGGCGCGATGTCCGCCGATGCGCCGCAGCCGATCCGCATCGTGTTCGGCACGATGGATCCGCCGGTGCTGGCGCAGCGCGACATCACCGTCCGCGCGCCGATCTCCAATCAGAACCGCACCGACGCCCCGCTGGAATGCAGCGGCCTGGCGTGCGTCGGAGGCCGGCTGGTCATCAGCAGCGATCGTCACGAGAACGCCCTGTTCATCACCGGCTGCGATCCGGTCAACTTCACCGTCATCCCCCCGACGCCGCGGGTCATCATCGAAAACGAACGCGATCTTCTGGTCGATCTGGAAAATCTCACCGCGCGCCCCTCGCTCGGCGGGGGAACCTGGCTCTACGGTTTGTGTTCGCTGAGCAACGACCGCAGCGAACTGCCCCTGCCCAAACGCCGCCATATGCTCCGGGCATGGATCGACAAGGATGGCCAACCCGATCCCCATCGCACCTCCGTCCTGCGCGTCGATCATCTGCGACACGAACTGAACATCCTCTTCATGGCGCACGGTGTGCGTCCCTACCGCTCGTTCTACCAGGACTCGACCACCGGCAATAAAAACACCTACCGCTGGGGCAACGTCGAAGGCATCACCTTCACACCCGATCAATCCCTCCTGTTGTGTGGCATGCGCAATCCCCTGGCCGACGGCGACGCCATCTGCTTCACCATCAGCCGCGTCCCCGACGCCTTCGACGCCAACGATCCCACCCTCATGCGGATCACCGACGTCTTCAACCTCAATCTCCAGCGGCGCGGCGTGTCCGACATCGCGTGGGATCCGGTCAGCAACGGCTACCTCGTGCTCGGCGCCAAAAGCGCCGGCCCCAAACTCAACAACGACGCCCCCTATCCGCCCGATCAACTCGACGCCGCGCTGTTCTGGTGGTCCGGTCGTAAAGATGATCCGCCCCGACTCATCGCCGACATCCCCGACATGACCGCCGAGGCCATCACACGACTCGACAACAGCCCCGTCATCGTCATCGGCACCGACGAAGGCGACGTCTCCGAGGGCCGCCCCGAACGCCAAAGCCGCCTCCTCTTCCTCTACTTCACCGGATCGACCCAACAACCTTGAACCTGAATAAGGCAGACACGTTCCATGCATTTGATGTATGTCGATGAATCAGGTGATACGGGATTTCCCAAGCCGGGCGCACTGTTTCCAGACACCGGCGGCCCGACCCGGCAATTTGTGCGGTCGGGCGTCATCGTTCATTCATGGAAGTGGCAACAGGTCGATCACGCCATCTCGCAATTCAAACGCGCAAGAAACATGGCTTGGGATGCTGAAATCAAAGCGAACGTTTCAGCAATCCTTCGGTTCGTTCCCTCGAACTGTTGCTCGAACGACACAACGAATTCCTGTCGCAACAAAGACATCGAACCGGAATCGTGATTTTGGACAGTGTTAAAGCCACGCAGGATCAGAACCTGCGGTATTTTCAAAACTATCTGCGGAACTTCTCGGAGCATCTGGATGCCCGCCGCATCGTTGAGGGAACGCTTTTCTTGCCGTCACATACCTGCAACCTGCTTCAGGTCGCGGATGTATGCGGCAATGTCCTCTACCGAGAAATACCCGGTGAAATGCAGCGGATCGACAAACGGATTGTCGCTCAAAAAACCTGGCCGTAAAAAAAAGCGGCCAAGGCACGGTATTGTGCATTGGCCCCTGACGGAACCATCTTGGTCGCTGAAACATTATCGCCCTGAATGGCGACAGGGTCAAGTAAAATGATATTCTCCCGCCGCGACAATACGCAAAATGCCCGATAAAACCGATAAATCTCAACAAGATCATCTGCCCGCACTCGACGAGGCCGAGTTCGCACGCGACCTCGATGATTCCACCGTCCTGGCGCAGGTCCATTCCCCCGCCCCCGGAAGTGTCCCGCCCGAATCCTCCAAGCCAGAGCAAAACGCCCCCGGAAGCCCCAAGCCGGGCCTGAGCGAGTCTGTTCCGGGGGCGAGCGAAGGTCCGGGTTCTTCTTCAACTTCCGGCAACCGGCAACCCCCCTGGGTCGGTCGCATCCTCGGCCACTTCCAACTCCAACGCCCCCTCGGTCAGGGCGCGATGGGCATGGTCGTTCAGGCGCAGGACATCAATCTCCGCCGCATCGTCGCCCTGAAAATCCTCCGCAAGCGCATCCGCGGCGTCGATGAACAGGCCAGCGTCCAACAGTTCCTCCGTGAGGCGCGTGCCGCCGCTCAACTCGAACATCCCAACGTCGTCCGTGTTTATGAAATCAATCAGCACCGCGGCTGGTGGTACATCGCCTACGAACTGATCGAGGGCGGCAACCTCAAATCCATCGTCAAAACCATCGGCCCCCTGCCCCCGCATCGCGCCTGCCCCATGATCGCCGACGCCGCCGCCGCGCTCGCCGCCGCCCACGACGCCGGAATCATCCACCGCGACATCAAGCCCTCCAACCTCATGCTCGCACGCACCGGCCGTTGCAAAATCATGGACTTCGGCCTGGTCCGCCTCGCCGATCCCGCCGATCCCGTTGACTTCACCGACAAATCCGTCGGCACGCCCCAATACATGCCGCCCGAAATCATCCAGCGCCGGCCCCCCACTCCCGCGTCCGACATCTACTGTCTCGGCGCCACGCTCTATTTCGCCCTCACCGGCGAGCCGCCGTTCTCCGGCAAAACCGTGCATGAAATCATCCAGCACCATCTGCACACCCCCGCGCCCCATCTGCTCGACAAGGCCCCCGCCTGCTCCCCGATCCTCGCGCGACTGGTCGCTCGCATGTTGGCCAAGGACCCCGCCGATCGCCCCACCGCCTCCGAGATCGCCGCCTCGCTTCGCACCGAATCCGTCGTCAGTTCCGCCGATCCGCAAGCCGACAACATGTCCACCGGCAGCTTCATCGCCCTAGCCACCCAGGCCGGAGGGCTTCAGCCCTCCGGCAAGCGAGCCGGGGCGTCCTCGACCCCGGCTTCCGGGGGTTCCGGGGCTTCCGGGGCTTCCGGGGCCGCTTCCCATATTGCTTCCGGGGGGTCCACCGTCGGACTGTCCGATTCGCCGATGTCCAGCGAGTCCTTCATCCATGAACTGAGGTCCGCCCGACGCCTCGCCTGGGTCTATGCCCTCATCGCCACCATGCTCGCATCCCTCATCGTCGCCGTCGTCTTTTTCTTCCTCTATGGCGGGCCGCCCCACCCCACCGCCGATGACGACGAACCCGTCTGGCCCGGCAAACCCGTCGAGTTCCATTCCTCCTTCCCCGACGCTCCCAACACCTACGGCCTGGCCACCGAGGCCGGAGCGCTTCAGCCCTCCGCCCCCCCCGCGTTCAGTTGGATCAAACACCTCAACCTTCCGGGGGCCGCTTTCGTCGCCGCCAAACAGGGCCGCTATTTCTATCCCCTCACCGACCCCCGCGCCCAACTCATCACCCCCGAACAATACACCGGCTACGCCACGCAAAACGAAGCCCAAGCCGCCGGCAAACTCCCCGCGCCGGACAAATGACGAATGAACCGCCAGCTTCCAAATTCCAAACGCTTGTCCGTTTTGATTTGGCGGATCGGACGGAAAACGGACAGGAATTCACCCCTGCCGCAGCGCATGCGTTTGCTGGCCAGGCCGACTTTCGCGGTGGTTTCGGCTTTGAGCACGTTGATCGACAATCGTCGCAGCCGCGCGAAGTTTTCGGCTCCGCGGCCGGTGCGGATGCGGCACTCGTCTTCACGGCACGACATGTCCAGACACCAATGCACCTTGTTCTCCCCACCCCAGTGATCGCGCCCCGCGGCCAGCATCTGCTTCGCATCGTCGCCGGCCATGCTGGAGATGTAGTATCGTCGCTCG
>JBAYVY010000261.1:0-5270 GCA_041674345.1 Phycisphaeraceae bacterium
CGCCGGTCAGTATGAAAACCCCGTGGCCGGTCGTTGTCTGGAGTTTCTGAAAAAGCAGATGGTCGGAGCCGGGGGGGGCAATCCCAATCGCATCAGCGGCGGGCACAAGTTTTACACGATGCTTTACTTGGCGCAGGGCATGTATTTGTCGAGCGAGGAAAACTGGAAGAGTTACTTCCCGACGGTGCGCGACGACCTGATCGCCACGCAAAGCGCCGAGGGAAGCTGGGAAGGCGACGGCGTGGGGCCGACCTACGGCACGGCGATCGCCATGATAACCCTCCAGTTGCCGTATCAGTATTTGCCGATTTTGCAGAGATGAAACGGATGAAATCCGAAACCCGAAACTCGAAGATCGAATCAAACTCGAAGTCCGAAACTCGAAAAGAAAGGGCCGGTGCGTCTTCTTTCGAGTTTCGAGTTTCGAGTTTGATTCGAGTTTCGGATTTCGGATTTCGAGTTTGCTCTTCCCCTAAAGCGAGATCAGTATGACCGACCTCTCCCCCGACGTGGCATTGAACTCCGACGACGTGCGGGCCATCGAACAACTGTCCGCGGCGCGCCAAACCGTCCGCGATGAACTGGCGAAGGTGATCGTCGGGCAGGACGCGGTGATCGACCAGTTGCTCATCAGCATCTTCTCGCAGGGTCATTGCCTGCTGGAAGGCGTGCCGGGGCTGGCCAAGACGCTGATGGTTTCGACGCTGGCGTCGAGTTTCGACATGAGCTTCAGCCGCATTCAGTTCACGCCCGACCTGATGCCCAGCGACATCACGGGCACGGAAGTGATTCAGGAGGACAAATCGACCGGATCGCGCGCGTTCCGTTTTCTGCGCGGGCCGGTGTTCGCCAACGTGGTGCTGGCCGACGAGATCAACCGCACCCCGCCGAAAACCCAGGCCGCCATGCTGGAGGCGATGCAGGAGCGCAAAATCACCATCGGCGGGACGAACCACGCGCTGCCCAAGCCCTTTTTCGTGCTCGCCACGCAAAACCCCATCGAACAGGAAGGAACCTATCCGCTGCCCGAAGCGCAGCAGGATCGGTTCATGTTCAAGGTGTTCGTGAAGTATCCCAGTTACGAGGAGGAATACGCGATCGCCGAACGGACGACGACCCGCCCGCAGGCCGACGTTTCGCCGGTGCTCAGCGCCGAGCAGGTGTTGCGCTTGCAGGAACTGGTGCGGCGCGTCCCGGCGGCCCCGCGCGTGATCCACTATGCGCTGAAACTGGTGCGGGCGACGCGCGTCAGCGAAGGCGGCGTACCGGCGTTCGTCAATGAATGGATCAGTTGGGGGGCCGGCCCGCGCGCGGTGCAGTACCTGATTCTGGGCGGCAAGGCGCGGGCGGCGCTGTCGGGCCGGCCCTATGTGAGCACGGAGGATATTCGCGCGGTGGCGCATCCGGTGCTGCGTCACCGGGTGATTACGAATTTCAACGCCGAGTCCGAAGGCGTGACGACGGATCACGTGGTGGACCGGCTGCTGAAGGAAATCAGCGACAACGAAACCGGCGAAGCGCTGGGCCCCGACGTGGCGCGGGCGATAGCCAAGTAAGTTTCGGGTTTCGAGAAGTGACCCGCTCGTAACTCGAAACGCGAAACCCGAAACCCGAAATGGACGGACGCAAATATCTCGACGCCAAGACGCTGAACAAAATCACCCGGCTGGACCTGCGCGCCCGGCTGGTGGTCGAGGGGTTCATCACGGGCATGCACCGCTCGCCCTATCACGGATTCGCGGTGGAGTTCGCGCAGCACCGGCCCTACGTGCCGGGCGATGAAATCAAACACATCGACTGGAAAGTCTGGTCCAAAACCGACCGCTACTACATCAAGGAATACGAAGAGGAAACCAACCTCCAATGCACGATCCTGCTGGATTGCTCCAAGTCGATGCGGTATGGGGAAGGGACCAAGGGACGGAGGGACGAAGGGACGAAGGGAAAGACGCAATCCACAACTTCCGGGGGCTGGAGCAAGTTCGATTACGCCGCGACGCTCAGCGCGTGTCTGGCGCATCTGTTGCAGCGCCAGTCGGACGCGGTGGGGCTGATTACATTTGACCGGCAAATCCGGCTGAACCTGCCGGCCAGCGCGCATCCGTCGCATCTGAAATTGATGCTGCACGAACTGGAACAAACCCAACCCGATCATGCCAGCGATGCGTCGCAAGTTTTCCGGGGGTTGGCCGAGTCGATACGCAGGCGGGGGATGGTGGTGTTGGTGAGCGACTTGCTGGTCGATCTGGATGCGTTGACCGACGCGCTGCATCATCTGCGTCACAAGCGGCACGAGGTGGTGGTGTTTCAGGTGTTGCACGCCGACGAGGTGGAGTTTCCATTCACGGACAACACGCAGTTCGAGGGGTTGGAGATGGACGCGAAACTTTTGACCGAACCGCGGTCGTTGCGCAAGGCGTATCTGGAAGCGAAGGATGCGTTTTGCGAAAAGGTACGCCGGACATGCGCGACGTCGGGCATTGATTACGTGCTGGTGAGCACCGCCGACCCGCTGGACGCGGCGCTGGCCGGCTACCTGGCGTTCCGGCAGAAGACGATGAAAGCCGTGAGACGAGCATAGGGAGATGGGCCACGAAGGCGCGAAGGCGCGAAGAGAAAAACATATTTCAGAATTGTCTTTCTTCGCGCCTTCGCGCCTTTGTGGCCCAATCTATCGGAGATACACGTGTTCAGTTGGCTGGGCATCTCGGCGGTGAACCCCCTGCTGCTTTTCGGCACGCTGGCTGTCGCCGCGCCGATCATCATTCATTTGCTGGCGCGGCGGCGGTTCCGCGTGGTGCAGTGGGCGGCGATGCGGTTCCTGCTGGAAGCCGAGCATCGCAACCGCAAACGCATCCGCCTCGAACAACTGCTGCTGCTGTTGTTGCGATGTCTGGCGGTGTTGCTGATCGTGTTTTTGTTGTCGCGGCTGTTCATGACGCCGCGGGGCCTGGCGGCGATGTTTTCGCCCGGCGCGGTGACCGAACGCATGGTCGTGCTGGACGACTCGCCGAGCATGATGCAGCGCGTCGGCCCGCGCACCGTGTTTGACGCCGCCAAACTGTCGCTGATCGCGTTCGTTCGCCGGACCGCGCAGTCGCACGCGGGCGATTCGCTGACGCTGGTGCTGACCAGCCGGCCCGACCGGCCGGTGCTGAACGGTCAGTATTTCCATCAGAGCGAGTCGATGATCCGCGCGATCGACGCCTTGCATTGTTCGGACGTACCGGCGGCGATGGACCAGTCGCTGGCGGGGGTGTTGGCGCATCTGGATGAGCAACAGAAAGCGGGCGCGGGACAGGTGAGCCGCGTCCTGTACGTAATGACGGATTTGCGAAAACGAGACTGGACCCCCGGAAGCCCCGGAAGCCCCGCCCCCGGAAGCCCCGCCCCCGGAACCCCCGAAAGTCCCGGCGGGCGGGGGCCATTCATTGCCCCCGCCGATCGGTCGCTGGACAAATTATTGGAGCGGCTGGACGCGAAATTGAACGGGGCGCTGATCGTCGATATGCAGGCGGAGGCGGCGGGGAATCTGACGATCAGTTCGGTCGGGTCGGTGGACAAGGCGATCGTGGCGGGCGTGCCGACGCAATTGCGGGTGGGCGTGACGAATCACGCGGCGACGGCGGCGCGGGACGTGGCGGTGACGGTGCAGGTGGGCGACAGTCCGCCGATGAACGCGACGATCACGGAGATCGGGCCGGGCCAGACGGGGACGGCGCGGTTCGCGTACACGTTCACGGATCAGGCGGGGGTGGGGGTGACGGCGACGATCGGGCCGGACGCTTTGCCGGTCGATGACCGGCGATATTTCGCGGCGCAGGTGACGGCGGGTGTGAAGGTGTTGCTGGTTGACGGCGACCCTTCGACGGAATACGGACGGAGCGAGACGTTTTATCTGCGTCGCGCGCTGGCCCCGCCGGGTTCGACGGCCAGCGGGAACGTGGTGGACGATGCGACGGACAGTCAGTTCGCGGGGCTGGATTTGTCGCCGTATCAGGTGATCTGGCTGGCGAACGTGTATCAGATGCCCGACGGGCAGCGCGATGCGCTGGAGCAGTGGGTGAAGGCGGGGGGCGGGCTGGTGATCGCGCCGGGGGACCAGGTGGATGCGACATTGTATAACCAGTTGTTGTGGCGGGAGGGCGCGGGGCTGTTGCCGACGGCGTTGGGCCAGGTGGCGGGCGACCCGAATCAGCGCCATTATGTGAACCCGGTGATTGTCACGCCGAACCATCCGGTGATGGGGGCGTTTGAAGGAACGAACAACCCGGCGATCAATCTGGTGAAGTTTTATCGCTGGTGGGCCCCTTCGACCTCCGCCGTAGGGCTGAAGCCCTACGGCCTGGACACGACCGTTGTCGCGGCGTTGAGTGACGCGGATCATTCGCCGCTGTTGGTGGAGAAGGCGTTCGGCGCGGGACGGGTGGCGATGTTGAGCAGCGCGGTGGATGACGACTGGAACAACTGGGCGAGGACGAACGGGGCGACGTTTGTGGTGACGATGCTGGAGTTGAATCGCCGGGTGGCCAGGCCGGTGACGGATCGGGGGGACATCGCGGTGGGCGGGACGTTGGTTTGGCCGGTGGATTTGGCGGTGTATCGGCCGGAGGGAACGATGGTCGGGCCGGGCGGCGATGAGACGACGACGTTGCAGGCGGCGGCGCGGGGTACGCCCGCCGGTGGGCTGAAGCCCGACGGCCTGAAGGGGGACGACCCGAAGGGGGAGGGGTTGGTGTTCGCATATGACCAGACGCGGCGGGCGGGGTTTTATCGGCTGACGGTGGGCCGGCACGACGGCGAACCGGCGGTGATGCTTTTCGCGGCGAACACCGACCCGACCGAAGGCGACCTGACGCGGATGGATCAGCCATCGCTGGCCCGACAGTTGGAAAACACGAAGGTGAAAATCGTGACCGCGGCCCAGTATGCCGATCAGGGCGAGGAGGGCGGAAAATCGGAGTTGTGGCGACCGCTGGCGATGATACTGTTGCTGGTGCTGGCGGCGGAACAATCGCTGGCGTGGTGGTTTGGAAGGCCGCATTGAATCTCACCACGGAGTTCACGGAGAACACGGAGTTGAAGACTAGAATGATGGAGTTTCGGAAATTGATTGAACATGAATGAACGTAGCAAACCAATTCGATGGATGATCGCGGCGACGGTTGGTTGTGCGCTGACGGGGGCGGCGTGGGCGCAGGTGCCGGTACCAGCGCCTGGACCGGGGGCGTTTCCGGGGGGACCTGGGATGGGGGGACAAATAATTGCCC
>JBAYVY010000262.1:0-5258 GCA_041674345.1 Phycisphaeraceae bacterium
CGTAACACCACGTCCGCCGCTTGTCATTGAAAAGGGGCTGATCGACGATCCGCCGCACCGCGCCGCTGGTGCCCAGCGTGATGACCGTCGCTCCCGGTTCAAACCCCGCCGCGCCGACATTCGCCATCGCCCCGTCACTCGCCCCGGCGATCACCGGCACACCCCCGGAAGTTTGCCCCACCGTCTGCGTCGGCGTGATAACCCCCGGAAGCTGTTCCGCGGTAATTCCAGCCAATGCCAGCGCCTCCGCGTCCCACCGCCAGGTGCGAATGTCCATCAGCCCCGTCGCCGACGCGATGCTCGCATCGGTACACCACCTTCCGGTCAGCCGATACGCGATCACATCCTTGATCGCCGCGAACCCCCGGAAGTTCCGGAAGTTGAGGCCGGGGCGTTTCAACGCCCCGGCGGAACTCCCCGTGCGACATTTCCCCCACCATCGCAACCTCGCCGGGTGATACATCGCCGAAAACGGGCACCCCGTCCGCCGGTACATCGCATCCGCATCCACACGCTGCCGCAATTCCTCCGCGATCCCCGCGCACCGCCGATCCGCCCACGTCGTCGCATTTCCGATCGCGTTCCCCGCCTCATCCACCTCCACCACGCTGTGCATCGCGCCGCTGACACAGATCGCCCGCGCATCGCTTCCCCGTTTAGCGGGTGGCACGCCCCCGGAAGTGTGCCCCTCCTCCATTTCCCCCAATACCTCCCCAACCGCCTTCCAAACTTCCTCCACCGACTGCTCCGCCTTCCCTGTTTCATCGGTCATCAGCGTCACCGCCCGCCGCGCGACCTTCACCACACGCCCCGACGCATCCATCGCCGCCGCTTTCACGCCGCTGGTCCCCAGGTCCAATCCGATCACCACGCCCGACTCGCTCATCGCTTTTTAACTCCGACCCGGTGGTCCTTATTAACATAATCTTTTACACTATACTCTGAACTCCGCCCCCCTTTGGTTTTTCCGCCTCATCCACGAAAGTTTCACGCAAGGATTCGACCCCCATGTCCCTCGACCTGTTTTTCCAACCCCGCTCCATCGCCATCGTCGGTGCCAGCCGCACGCCCGGCAAAGTCGGCTACGAAATCATCCATAACCTGCTCGTCGGCGGATACGAAGGCGAAATCTTCCCCGTCAACCCCAAAGCCGACGACATCGAAGGCCTGCGCTGCTATCCCGACCTGCCCGCCATCGGCTCCACGCCCGATCTGGTCCTCATCGTCGTTCCCGCGCCGCACGTGCCCGCCGCGATGGAATCCTGCGCCAACGTCGGCGTCAAAGCCGTCGTCATCATCACCGCCGGGTTCAAAGAAGTCGGCGAACAAGGGGCCGATCTCGAACGCCAGGTCGTCGCCATCGCGCAACGCGAAAACATGCGTATCCTCGGCCCCAACTGCCTGGGCCTGGTCGTCCCCGGCTGCAAGCTCAACGCCAGCTTCGGCAACGAACTGCCCCCCGCCGGCGACATCGGCTACGTCTCCCAGTCCGGCGCGCTGCTCACCGCCATTCTCGACCTGGCCACCGATGCCGGCATCGGCTTCTCCAAACTCGTCAGCATCGGCAACAAGGCCGATATCGACGAACTCGACATCCTTCGCGCGCTCGCCGACGATCCGCAAACCCGCGTCATCGCCGGCTACCTCGAATCCGTCGTCCACGGCGACGAGTTCGTCCGCGAAGCCGAGCAAATCTCCCAGTCCAAACCCATCGTCCTCCTCAAAGCCGGCGGAACCGAAGCCGGCGCCAAAGCCGCCAGCTCACACACCGGCTCGCTGGTCGGCAGCGAAGTCGTCTATGAATCCGCCTTCTCCCGCGCCGGCGTGATCCGCTGCGGCTCCCTCGCCGAACAGTTCGATTACGCCGTCGCGCTGTCCTATCAGCCCCTGCCCATCGGCACGCGCGTCGCCGTCATCACCAACGCCGGCGGCGCGGGCATCCTCGCCGCCGATGCCATCGAACGCTCCGCCCTCACCTTCGCCAAACTCGATCCCGCCACCGAAAAAACACTGGCCGAAAAACTTCCGCCCGCCGCCAACGTCCACAATCCCATCGACGTGCTCGGCGACTCGCTGGCCGACCGCTACGAAATCGCCTTGTCCGTCGCCCTCGATGATCCGAATGTCGATGTCGCCCTGGTCCTGCTCACCCCGCAGGCGATGACCCGGCCCGACGACACCGCACACGCCATCGTCCGCGTCAATGCCGCCCATCCCGACAAGCCCATCCTCGCGGCGTTCATGGGGGCCGACAAGGTCGCCGACGCCATTGAAATTCTCCGTGCCGGCAAGGTTCCCACCTACGACGGCCCCGAATCCGCCGTCCGCACCATCCGTGCCCTGGTCGATTACGTTCGCTGGAAACAGCGCCCCAAACGTGTCGTCAAGCTCTTCCCCGTCAATCGCCACCGCGTCGAACGCATCATCGACCGCCACCTCCGACGCGACCAACGTGAAATCGGCGAAATGGAATCCAAGGAAATCCTCGAGGCCTACGGCTTCCTCACCCCCCGCGGCTCCATCGCCACCACCGCCGACCAGGCCGCCTCCATCGCACAGCAGATCGGCTTCCCCATCGTCATGAAAATCTGGTCCCCCGACATCGTTCACAAATCCGATGTCGGCGGCGTGCGCGTCGGCCTCAATTCCGCACACGAAGTCCGTGACGCCTTCGATCTGATGATGTACCGCATCCCGCAGAAAGCCCCCGACGCCACCATTCTCGGCGTCCTCGTCCAGGAAATGGTCCGCACAGGACGCGAAGTCATCCTCGGCACCAAACGCGATCCGCAGTTCGGCCCCCTCATGATGTTCGGCATGGGCGGCATCTTCGTCGAAGTATTGAAAGATGTGTCGTTCTACCTCGCGCCTCTCACCGCCGACGAAGCACGACAAATGCTCGTCAACACCAAAACCTTCCATATGCTGCGAGGCGTCCGCGGACAGGAAGGCGTCGATCTTGACGCCATCGCCGAAGCCCTCCAGCGTCTCTCGCAACTCGTCACCGAGTTCCCCCAGATTCAGGAAATGGACATCAACCCCTTCGTCGTCGGCCCGCCCGGCGTCCCCCCCATCGCCGTCGATGCACGCATCAGCGTCGAAAAAGTATGAAAGGGACGAAGGCACGAAGGGACGGAGGGACGAAGTGAAGATACCGAAATCGGCTCCGCCTTTTACACTTCGTCCCTCCGTCCCTTCGTGCCTTCGTCCCTTTACGGCTCCGTGTTGATCTTCAGGATATCCCCATGACCGACTTCGACTGGAAACAGCGTCACGCCGACCGCATCGGCTCCGCCCCCGCCGCGATGAAACTCATCAAGCCCGGCGATCACATCTTCATCGGCACCGGCTGCGCCCAGCCGCAGCATCTGGTCGAGGCGCTCGTCAAATACACCGATCACGTCCATGACGCGCACATCATCCATATGCTCACGATGGGCGCCGCGCCCTACGCCGATCCGAAACTGCGCGACAAGTTCAAAATGAACACCTTCTTCATCGCCGAAAACGTGCGCGAAGCGGTCGCGCACGGCTTCGGCGATTACACGCCGATCTTCCTTTCCGAAATCCCCGCCGAGTTCGAGGATGGCCGCATCCCCATCGACGTCGCCCTCATCAGCGTGTCCCAGCCCGACTCGCGCGGCCTCTGCTCGCTCGGCGTTTCCGTCGATATCGTCAAGGCCGCCGCCGCCAGCGCCAAGTTCGTCGTCGCACAGGTCAACTCCCAAATGCCACGAACCTCCGGCGACAGCTACATCCACGTCCACCAGATCGACATGCTCGTCCCCCACGACGAACCCATCATCGAAGCCCCGCCCGCCAAACTCGACGACCGCCTCCGCAAACTCGGCGAACACGTCGCCCACCTCGTCGAAGACGGCTCCACCATCGAGTGCGGCATCGGCAACGTCCCCCAGGCCGTCGCAGAGTTCCTCAAGCACAAGAAAAACCTCGGCGTTCACACCGAAATGTTCAGCGACTGGATCATCGACCTCGTGGAATCCGGCGCGATCAACTGCTCACGCAAAACCATCAACCGCGGAAAAGTCGTCGCCAGCTTCTGCATGGGCAGCCAACGGCTCTACGATTACATCAACGACAACCCCTTCTTCGAGTTCCACCCCACCGAATACGTCAACGATCCATTCCTCATCGCGCAACACGAAAAACTCGTCGCCATCAACGTCGCGCTCGAAATCGACCTCACCGGGCAGGTCTGCGCCGATTCGATCGGTCATCAGCTTTATTCGGGCATCGGCGGACAGGTCGATTTCGTCCGCGGCGCCGCCCGAAGCCGCGGCGGAAAAGCGATCATCGCATTGCCTTCGACGGCGCGCGACGACACCGTCAGCCGCATCGTGCCGATGCTCAGCGAAGGGGCCGGCGTCGTCACCACCCGCGCCGATGTGCATTACGTCGTCACCGAATACGGCATCGCCTACCTGCACGGCAAATCCATCCGCGAACGCGCCCTCGCCCTGATCAACATCGCCCATCCCAGATTCCGCAAGGAACTGATCCGGCAGGCGAAAAAGATGGGCCTGGTTTACGCCGATCAAATCGAACCCGCCGAAGATGATTTGCGATACCCCGAAGAATTGGAACGCCGGGAGACGTTGCGCGACGGATCGGAAATCTTGTTCCGTCCGATCAAGCCGACGGATGAAGGGGGATTGAGCGAAATGCTCTATTCACTGAGCAGCGATTCGGTGCGCAAGCGGTTCTTCACGCACACCACCGCGTTCCCGCATCGTGACGTGCAGAAGCTGACCAACATCGACTACGAGCAAAATCTCGCCATTGTCGCCGTCGTTCCGGGGGCGGCGGGCGACGAGCAGATCATCGGCATCGCGCAATACTTCCTCGATCCCAAAACGATGAGTGCCGAGGTCGCCTTCATCGTGCAGGATGAATGGCAGGACAAGGGCATGGGCACACGGTTGATGCAAAACATCGCCCGCGTCGCCCACCAGCGCGGCGTCAAACGCTTCGACGCCAAAGTCCTGCCTGAAAACAAAGCCATGCTCGCCGTGTTCCAGAACTCCGGCCTGCCCGTCAAAACCGAATTCGACGGCGACAGCTATTCCGTGGTGATCGATTTGTGATGTGAATACGCGGGGGTTGACGCCCGCCGCTATACCATTCGCGTCCAATAGTTGATTCAACTGTTTGAGCGGCATCAGCCGATGAAAGTAAGGGCCGGGCGATGGATCGTCCGGCGACCGCGGCGAACACTTCGTTGGCAAGGATGCTCGGCC
>JBAYVY010000263.1:0-5221 GCA_041674345.1 Phycisphaeraceae bacterium
AGCGGTCATCCAGTCCGGTGCGAAAGAGTCGGGTTGCACGGTCCACTTCGCCGACAACCAGTACGACCACGGCCCGGTCATCCTCCAACGCCGCTGCCCCGTCCTGCCGACCGACACCCCCGACGACCTGGCCCATCGCGTCATGGCCGAGGAGCGCATCGCCTATCCGCAGGCGATTGAGTTGTTCGCACAGGGTAAAATTACTATAAAAGATAACCGTGTCATCTTCGCCGTGTAATTCTATCCCTGTTTTTTACCCGGAGACCCCCGGAAACATGGTGTAAACGAGTATTGGTTGAATCCAGAGTTGCCTGCGGGCGCCACGACACACAAAATGCAACAGGTGTGTGAATCCGGTAATTTTCCGTTTTGTTGGCGGCTGCGAGATGTTCAAACCCCGGAGGTGAATACCGTGACGCCGAATCTACCACAATGGCTGGATGCCGGATCAATCGAGTCAGATGCCCTTCGGTGGTGTTTGACCGCTGTGTATCTCGCGGCATTGGGCACGGCGTGCCTGTACGGTGTGCATCGGTACTGGCTGGTGCTGTTGGAGCGGCATTATCGCCGTCGGCAAACGCCCGCGCCGGATCATTTCACGGTCTTGCCGCCGGTGACGGTGCAGTTGCCGCTTTACAATGAAGCCGCCGTGGCCGAACGAATCATCAAGGCGGCCTGCCGGCTGGATTACCCGCGCGACCGGCTGGAAATCCAAGTGCTGGACGATTCGACGGATGAATGTGCCGCCATCGCCCGGCGATGCGTCGAGCGGCTTCGGCAGGCCGGCCATGACGTGATCTGCCTGCACCGCGAACACCGCGCCGGTTTCAAAGCCGGCGCCTTGCGGGAGGGCCAGTCGCGCGCCGCCGGGCGGTTCATCGCGGTGTTCGACGCCGATTTCATTCCGCCATCCGACTTCCTTCTGAGAACCATTCATTATTTCACACAGCCGCGGATCGGCATGGTGCAGGCGGCGTGGGGGCATCTGAATCGGGACGATTCGACGCTCACCCGCTGCCAGGCGGTGTTTCTCGACAGTCATTTTCACATCGACCACACCGCTCGCCATCGCTCGGGGCGCTGGTTCAACTTCAACGGCACGGCGGGCATCTGGCGCCGACAGGCGATCGAAACCGCCGGCGGCTGGCAACACGACACGCTCACTGAAGACATGGACCTCAGCTACCGCGCCCAACTGGCCGGCTGGCGATTCGTCTATCTGCCGACCCTGAGTTGCCCGGCGGAATTGCCCGCGAACGTGCCCGCGTTCAAGTCCCAGCAGCATCGGTGGATCAAGGGCACGATGCAGACGGCCGCCAAATTGCTCCCCCGCATTTTGCGCGCCGATGTTTCGCCGGGTCACAAGATCGAAGCGTGGTTCCACCTGACTTCGCCGATCGTGCATCCGTGCGTGGTGCTGATCGCGTTGCTGACGTACCCGGCGATGGCCATGAACCTCACCCCCTTCGCCCATCACAGCTTCGCATCGGGTCTGTTCGGCGGGCTGGTGCTGCTGCTGGCGACAATGTCCGGCGGGACGTATTACCTGGCGGGCCAGCGTGTGCAGGGCCGATCATGGGCCGCGACGCTGTGGCAGATGCCGATGCTGATGGCGCTGGGCGTGGGCATGAGCATCAACAACACCCGCGCGATGTTCGAGGCGGTGATCGGCCACCGCTCGCCGTTCGTCCGCACGCCGAAGTGCGGCGAAAGCCGCGTCGCCGAACATGACAGGAACGGGCCGCGATGGAACGCCGCGACGTGGATGATAGTTCTCGAATGGATGATGGGCGTCTATGCGTTGGCGTGCATGACGATGTCGCTGCGATCCGCGCCGCAGCGGTGGGGTTCGCCGTTTCTGATGCTGTTCGCGGCGGGCTTCTTCTACGTGGCGGCGGGCGGTACGCCGTGGCAACGAATCGCCAAGATCATCACAAGCCGAACCCCCTCGCCCAGCGCATGACGCCCGCCGAACGCCTGGCGCATCCGCGGGGGGAAAGACCACGGGTTGCCACCGCGCGGCGATGAAGACGAATCAAGTACCCCGCCCGTTTGCGGGCGGGGAGTGGGGGCATTCATCCGCGTAGCGATGCGCGGTTCAATTGCCAGTCGCTGGTGAAAAAGCGGCGATAAAGCAGGATGCTCGTGGCCGTCGCGGCGAGCGTGTCGCAGGTGAGGATGCCGATGAGGATGAGCAGTTGGTACATCGCGGCCTGGAAGGGCGCGGAGCCGCCGAGCATCTGGCCGGTCATCATGCCCGGCAGTTTCACCACGCCCACGATCATCATGGCGTTGAGCGTGGGCGTGAGCGCGGCGGCGATGGCGCGGCGAATGAAGGGATGAGCGGCCTGCCTGGGCGAAGCGCCGAGCGCCAGGTATGCCTCGACATCGCCTGCGTGTTGCCGCAGTTCGGAACCGATGCGTTCGGCGGCGAGCACGGCGGCGGTCATCGCGTTGCCGAGCAACATCCCGCCAAGCGGGATGAGGTAACGGGCGTCCCAACGGTTGACGCCGATCACGGCGGCACCGAGGTAGAGCAGCATCACGCTGGTGACGGCGGCGAGGATCATGCTGAGCAACAGCGAGGCGCGGGCGAAACCGGAAAACCATTTGCCGACCTGTGAACCGGCGGTGCCGGCGGCGATGAGCGTCATCACGAACAACAGGCCGACGATCCAGTACCAGGTGTTGTGCATGAAGACCCAGCCGATGACCAGGCCGACGGCGACAAGCTGAACCAGGGCGCGAATCACCGCGATGGAAACGCGCTTGCACTGACCGAGTTTGAGCGCGACACTGACGCTGATGACGACGGCCGCCGGAACCGCCAGCAACAGCAGATGCCAGACGCCCAATGCGATGACGGGTTGCGCGGTTTGTGCGGTTTCAGCGGGCATGGTGTTCTCCGTGCAGAAATGCGCGGACGGTTTCGTTCGGCGGGTCGGCGAATACCTGTTCGACGGGGCCGATCGCTTCGAGGCGACCGGCGATCAGCACGGCGAGCCGGCCGCCCATTTTCCGCGCTTCCTCCAGCCGATGCGTGACCATGACCACGGTGAGATGCGACTCGGCGGCGAGCCGCTGAATCTGTTGGAGCAGTTGCCCGGCGGTTCGCACATCGACCGACGCGGTGGGTTCATCGAGCAGCAGGATGCGCGGTTCGACCATGAGGGCGCGGGCGAGTGTGACCCGCTGTTTCTGGCCGACGCTGAGTTGATCGGCGACGCGATCGGCCATCGCGGGGTCCAGGCCGACCCGTTGCAGGGCGCGGGTGACGCGAGGGTCGATGTCAGCGGGTTTTTCATTGACGAGCGTGAACGGCAGCATGAGGTTTTCACGGACGGTCAGGCCCAGCAGCGAGGGCTCCTGCAAAACCATGCTGACGGAGCGGCGAAGCTCGCGGATGGGCCAGTCGGCGATCAGGCGATCCAGAATAGTGATGCCCCCACCCCCGGAAGTATCCCCGGAAGTATCCCCGGAAGCCGGCCCGTCCCCGGAAGCCGGCCGGGAAACTTCGTCGAGGCGATTGAGCAGGCGGAGGAGGGAGCTTTTGCCGGAGCCGCTGGGTCCGACGATGTGGAGCGTCTCGCCGGTTGCGACGGAAAGGGAGATGTCGATGAGGATGGCGGCGTCGCCGATGCGGCGGTGGACATTGGACATAACAATGGCGGGAGCATCGGGCGACATGCGATTCACCCTCCCTGAAAGATCAGCCAGAGAATGAAAGCCATGACGAGCAGCGCGACAACCCAGCCCCCCAGATGATACATCCGGGGGCGGGGGCGGGGATGCTTCCGGGGGTTGATGTTGCGATGTCGCATCGTCAGCCAGGAGCCGCATCGCGGGCATTTTTCGGCATATGCGTAAATCTCGGTGCCGCAGTGCGGGCAGTCGATCACGTCCAGCTCATCGTCGAACAGGTCGGCGTCGTGATCGTCGGGGCCTTGGTACTGATCGTCGGACATCACAACAGCGTATCGCGGCGTCGGGGCTTGTGCGAGAACCGCGCGTTGGTAGAGTGGGTCCAACTTCACAGGAGCGGACCAATGACCACGATTCGACTGGCGTTACTGGGCTGCGGCGGGATCATGCACAAACACGCGGGGCAATCGCAGAAGATCGCCGAGGTGCAAATCGTCGGCCTGTGCGACCCGGTGCGCTCGCATATGCAGAAGCTGATCGACCGCTCGCTGACCCATCTGACCGATCCTCCGCCGATGTGGGACGACCCCCGGAATACGGATGAAATGTATCGGGAAACCGGCGCGAATGCCGTCGTGATCGCCAGTCCGCACACGGTGCATTACGAACAGGTGATCGGCGCGTTGGCCGGCGGCCTGCACGTGCTGGTGGAGAAGCCGATGGTGACATCGCTGGAACAGGCGATGGATGTGGAGCGGCGGGTGAACCAGTCGGGCAAGGTGCTGTGCATCGGATACAACACGCCCTGCTCGGTGGAGTTTTCAACGCTGCGGCAGATCATCCGCGACCGGTCGCTGGGGGCGCTGAAGGTGGTCAACGCGTACATCGCGCAGCCGTGGATGTACGCCACGCAGAACAGTTGGCGGCAGAAGCCGGAACTGAGCGGCGGCGGAATGTTGTACGACAGCGGGGCGCACGTGTTCAATTCGATTGTGTGGGCGGTGGAGGATGACGTGGCGGAGGTTCACGCATATGTGGACAACTGCGGCTCGCCGGTGGATGTCAACGGCGTGGTGAACATTCGATTCGCCGGCGGCGTGATGGCGGCGGTGGCGGTGAGCGGACTGTCGCGCGACGGCTCTCATGCGTCGTTCATGTTTGAACAGGGACGCATCGACATCGACCCGTGGGGCGGGGCGTGGATGGAGATTCACCGCAACACCGGCGGAAAAGTGAAATATCCGACAACGGTGGGCAGGGACGGCCAGCCGCTGTCGAACTTCGTGGACGCGATATTGGGACGGGATGAACCGCGCACCAACGCACGGCACGGCGTGTTGCAAAGTCAGTTGATGGACGCGGTGTATGAATCGGCGCGGACGGGGCAAGCCGCGAAACCCCGTGTGAATTGACAACTTCCGGGGCAACCCGAACGGGGCAACCGGGGGCAACCCGAACTGTCGCAACTCAAGTAGAAATGTCCCCTGTTTGGACTCAGTAGAAGTGTCCCGTGTTGTGGTTCGCCGGGACCGGCGCAGCGGAGGCAAGGGCGCAGCCCGCAGCCGTAGCGGAGCCGGTC
>JBAYVY010000264.1:0-5203 GCA_041674345.1 Phycisphaeraceae bacterium
ACACAACATACACGCGCCCGCGATTTTGAATCAAAAACACCGAAACGCAAGACCCGATTCAATCTGACGGTCGAATCCCCCAACGACGGCAACCAGCATGTCCGCTTCAAGCGGCTGCTGAAATTGGCCTTGCGCTCGTGCGGGCTGCGAGCCGTGGACTATGCCGAAATGTCCACCACCAACCCGCCCCCGGAGACGACCCCGCCGACCCCGGCCCCGTGCGAGGAGGGCACCCCATGAGACCACCCACCCCCATGAAAGCGATCCGCGCCAAGTGTCTGGACTGTAGCGCCGGGCAATACAGCGAAGTCAGTCGATGCCCCGTCACCGATTGCCCGCTGTGGGCGTGGCGGTTCGGCCATCGCCCCGCCACGGTCGAAAAACACGAGCTACGCCGCATATCCGGCGCGCCGAGCGTTCCAGACGTGTCAGCCCCCACCCAACCCCCGGACGCGGCAGACGCCGGAGGGCAACCGGGGGGTAGGGGGATGATTTTTTAGGGTGATTGAATCGCTGTACCGTTTTGTGACCATCACGATTTTTTTCACGGGTTTTGAGATTCAAAGGAGTTTAACAAAAATGGCAAAACGTGGACCCTCGAAGACACCCACCGCGATCCTCCAAGCGCGCGGCTCCTGGCGGGCGAAAACGCGGGCTGGCGAGCCGCAGTCGGACGGCGTACCTCAGCCCCCGGACTGGCTGGACGGCGCGGCGAAAGACGTTTGGGATGCGCAGATTCCCATGATGATCGACATGGGGATCGTGGGTCGGATCGACGCCAACGCCATCGCGCGATACTGCCAAGTGTTGGCGTGGTGGATCGACTGCAAAAAGTTCATCGACAAATACGGCCCAACCTTCAAAAACAGTCGCGGACTGGAAACCGAGCATCCCACCGTCGCCCGCGCGGCAAAGCTGGGCGATCAACTGCTACGGCTTGAGCGCGAGTTTGGATTGACCCCGGCGGCGCGACCTGGTCTGCCGCTGACTGCCAAGCCGGACGATGGCGATGCGCCGGACGGCATTACACGATTCTTCAACCCACGGCTTTGCAAGCCGTAGCGCGCGGAGGCAATTACATGAGGCGCTGCGAATCATCCCTCGTGATCGTCGGCCTTCCGCTTTGCCCGGATTGTCATTCATCAGACTGGCGATGCGGCGGCAAGAAATCGCAGGGGGACGGCTCGGTCCTGCGCTACGCGACATGCCGCGATTGCGGCTGCAAATTCCGCATCCTCTCCGAGGATGACGGCGACTTGCGAATCACCTTAAAAAATTCTTTACCGTCGTCCATATCTGTACCAACCCCCAAAAGAGCTTGTCAGAATGAACCGCATGAAAACTTCAACGGAACAACCTTTGACGCCCGGCATCTTGATTCTCGAACACCCCGGCCAGCTTTCCGAAGGTGAGTTGAACAAGCTGTCCGGCTTGTGCGGTTCAAGGTTGGGCAATCGCGCTCCGAAGTTTTGCGCGTGGTTGGGGGCGCTGGCGGCGGACGAACACAACCGCCGCGAGTCGGAGGAAACCGCCGAACCGATTGAACCGCGATTACCCGATCTCAACTGCTCGCGCTGGCCCGATGGCGAACTGTGCGACTCTCTGATCGCCAGTTGGATCGCTCTACAAATCATCGACCCCGCCGCCATGCCGCACTTGCACAAACTGCTTGGACAAATTCATTTTGTTCTGCTCTCATGGAACTCGGCGCGTTTCTGCGCCAGAAGGGACTGACCATGCCCGTATCAACCGACCACAACTTCACCGAACAAGCTGCTTCCATCCGCCAACGTTTCGCCACGTTGAACGCCGACAAGCGCGGCGCTGATTCCCACGATTATTTCCTCTTGCAAAAAGATGCGTTTCGTCTGGCCAAGGCGATTGACTCTTCCGGCGAAAACACAGGCGACAATTCCCACATCGCCGATTCGATGACGGAAATCGGCGAGTCCTGCGGCGTCATTGCCCGCGGCTTGCCCGTGAGAAAACTCGCATCGCGCATGTCCCCCGGCGATCCCATCGGAAGCGGTGGTCGATACGCCGATTCCCTCGACTCGGCGCACGCGATTCCGACCGCACAATTCGCAAAAACCGACAACCTGGATAACGGCGGGTTTGGCTCGTTCGGCGAATTTCTCGCTTCGATCCGCCAACAGGTCGCCGGCGTTCGTTTCGATGATCGCTTGGCGGAGTTGACAGCCCCGCAAGGAATGGCTGTCGGCCAAACCAAATCGTCGGATTCTTCCGGCGGATTCCTTGTGCCTGATTTTTTTCAATCGGTTCTCGTGACTTCGGCAATTCAGGCCCAGCCGTGGCTTGAACAGCGACAGTCGTTCATCGTCCCGGACGGGCAGGGCGACATCGTGCGCCCGATGCTGGCCGACCGCGACAAGTCCGGCGAGTCCATCGGCGGCGTGGCGTTGTCACGCATGGCCGAGTCGGGGCAGATTCCGCTTTCCACCGCAATCTTTGAATCGCGGCGCGACCAGCTTACCAAGGCGGCTACGCGGATTCGCATGAGCAATGAATTGCTGACCGATTCCGCCGTGGGCGTGGATTCGGCGATAACGGCCTTGTTTGGCCAAGCCGTGGCGTTGCGGCAAGGACTGGATATGTTTCGCGGTTCCGGCGCTGGGGAACCGCTCGGCTTCTTGAAGAGCGGCGCGCTCTACACCGTCGGCAAGGAAACTTCGCAGGTGGGCGATACCATCGTTTACCAGAACATCGTCAAGATGGTGGCGCGTCTTAGCCCCGCCTCATTTTCCCGTTCAATCTGGCTCGCCCACCCCGGCACGATTGAACAGCTTTCCATGATGGCGCTCAACATCGGCACGAGCGGGACGCCTGTTTGGCTGTTCGACGCTGGTTCGGCTCCGCAACAGACCCTTATGGGCAGGCCGATCTACTTCACCGAAGCGGCTTCGCTTCTCGGCGACCTGGGCGACATCAGTTTGATTGACCCGCAATCCTATCTCTACGGTCAAAAGCGCGTTCGCATCGACGTGTCGCGTGATTTCCGATTCGACTTTGACGAATCGGAATTTCGCCTGATCTTGCGCGATGCCGGCGGGCCGGTTTACGGTTCCACGCAAAAGGACGTTCAGGGGTACGAGCACAGCGAGTTTGTCACACTGGCGGCGCGTGCGTAAAAGCAAACCTGGCCGGTTGGCTAGCGCTGACGGCCCGGCTTCAACGAACTTCCTGTTGGTTCGTTGGGATTCATGCCCCCGCGCCTTGTCGGCGCGGGTTTTTCTTTGGCCCTACGATTGATTGTGGCGCGTCGATGATCGCCGACGGCCAGACCGCCGATGCGTCCGGGGCACGGGAGCGGGCACCGGCGGCGGGGTACTCGCCAGCGTGGGGGAAGGGGCCGGGGGAGCGCCGGGGGAGCGCGTCCATTGAAGCGCCCTTGAAGCGTCAACCGAGCATCGCCGCGCCGCGGGCGAAACGTCCGGCCCCGCCGTGCGCCACTGACACCACGCCGTCACCTCCACCGGATATCGTCCGGGCATGGACACAATCACGCCCCGCGTCACCGGCCCCGGCCCCATTGTGCTGATCCTCGCCCGCGATCCCGCCGGACACCCCATGCTGATCCGGCAGGCCCCCGGCGTCGGCAACGCACCCGTCATGCTCTGCCGCTGTCCGCACCCGGCGAACCGAAGCCACACGATCCGCCGCCGTTGGCTGCGGGAGATTGACGCCGCCCATGCTGCGGGCCGGGCCGTGCGAACGGGACGATGACGGGGGGCTGGGGGCGATTCAAAGCATGAGCCGATGACCCCCGTAGATGCTTCAATCTCCCCCGCGCGCTTCAAGGGCGCTTCAACGAACGAAAGACGCCAGCCGGTGAGGGCTGGCGTCGTTTCGTAAACTCTTTAGTTTAAGGGCTTTATCAATGCCCCCCTCAGGACTCGAACCTGAAACCCGCTGATTAAGAGTCAGCTGCTCTGCCAGTTGAGCTAGGGAGGCTTGGCGAGAAGAGTCATTGTAATGTCCGCGAACGGCGGGTCAAGCGAGCGGGTGTTTGGACGCGGAAGTGGGGAAGTGTTGCGGAAGTGGCTGGAAGGGGTGCTTGGGTTTACACTGGCGGATTATGAATCCGATTCAGATACGCATGTTGTGCGGGGCGGCGAGCGGGCGGGTGCGGGTGTTCGAGGAGCCGGAGTTGAGCTTCGGGCGCACGCCGGACAATACGATTGTGACCGAGTCGGCGCATGCGTCGCGGCAACACGGGGCGCTGGTGTTCGATGAGGACGGCTGGCACGTGCTGAACGCCAGCGCGAACGGGACGACGGTGAACGGCAAGGGGGTGGGGAAGAAGAAACGGGTGTTGAAGAACGGGGATGTGATCGGCGTGGCGGGCCAGCCGCTGTTCGCGGTGGAGATCATGCCAGCGTCGGCGGCGGAGGAACCATCGTCGGCGCCGTTCGCGCCAAGCGCGTTCGCGTCGGGGGCGCAGACGAGCGGCGTCGCGCCGGTGGGGCCGAGGCGATCGAAGTTGTGGATGGGACTCGGCGGTTACTTCGCGGCGATCGTGGTGGTGTTTTTGATATTGAAGCTGGTGACCGGCGGGAACAAGGACGAGGGAACGGGCATGGTGCCGCCGCTGAGCCGGGAGCAGATCGCGGCGTCGATCACGAAGCCGATTGCGCCGGGGAAGGACGAGCGGCAGGTGCGGCTGTGTTTGCAGACGGCGCGGGAACGGTATCAACGGGCGGAGACGGAGACGCCGGCGTTGTACGAGGCGTACATCCACTTCAAGCGGGCGGGGGCGTATTCGGGCGGCGCGGTGTTCGATGACGGGCTGGTGTACCGGGAATACAAGAAGTGCGAGGAGGAATTGATCGAGCGCGTTTCGCAGACATATGCGGAGGGCTACAAACAACTGCGGGCCGGCCAGTGGCAACAGGCGGCGGTGACGTTTGGACAATTGCTGCGGATGTACCCGGAGGCGCAGAGCGAAGTGTACCGCAACGCGACCCGGCAACTGGTGGCGGCGAAAAGCCATCGCAAGCGATGAATCGGCGCGGGGGGCTTCGGTCGAAAAAGAGAGGGGCACTTCGTGCCACCCGCTAAACGGTGGGGCGGGCGCTATTCGGTTTTGACGCCGGGCGGGTGATTTTTGTCGTTTTCGTAGCGCTGTTCAATCGCGGGGACGATGCGTTCGAGGCCCATGTAGCGGCTGGCTTTCAACAACACC
>JBAYVY010000265.1:0-5196 GCA_041674345.1 Phycisphaeraceae bacterium
CCCGTACACCCAGCCGCGCTGGAAAGGAGTCCTTCCGATGGGTACCGGTTATAAAGTGGCCGTCGCTTCGATCGTGGTTCTGGTTCTCGCCGTGGTCAGCTATTACATGTTCTTCGCCGCACGCGGTGATTCTTCCAGGGGTGCCATCGACACCTCGCACCTGCCCGCGCCCACCCCGCCCGCTTCCGCCGCGACGCCCAGCCAAAACGATCCGTCCCTAACCCCCACCCCCGCCCCCGGAAGTGTCCCCGGAAGTGTCGCCCCCGGAACGGCCGCCCACATCAGCGACGATGAAGTGCAGGCACTGCTCAACAGCACCGCGCCCGCCGCCGCCGCCGGCTCACCCGGCTCCACCCCTTCCGCAACGCCCGGCTCGGCCTCCCCATCCTCCGGCCCTTCCCTGACGCTCGGTGTCACCGACGGCTCGGCACCGGCCATTCGTCCCCTGACCGGCACCGCCCCCGATTCTTCGCCCCGTCCCTCCGTCGGCCCGTCCACCACTTTCACCATTCCCCCCGCGACATCCTCCTCCCGCCCCGCCAACTCCCTCGGCTCCACCAGCGCCACATCCCTCGGCGAAGCCGGTCCATCCGGCTCCAGCAAGTCCTACTCCGTCAAACAAGGCGACACCCTCTGGGTCATCGCGCAAAAAGAACTCGGCAACGGCGCGCGATGGGCCGTCATCGCCAGGGCCAATCCCAACATCGATCCCAACAATCTCCAGCCCGGCCAGAAACTCATCATCCCCGCCCCGTCCTCCTCTTCCGCATCCGCCAACTCGCTCCCACGCTCCTCATCATCGTCAGCCGCCAACACCGCCGCGACCGCTGCGTCAGGCGGCAAGACCATCACGGTCGCCGAGGGTGACACGCTCTGGTCCATCGCGGAAACGCAACTGGGCGACGGCAACAAATGGAAGCTGATCTTCAACGCCAACCGCAAATCCCTCTCCACCCCCGACGATCTCCAGGCCGGCCAGAAACTCGTCATCCCCACCCGCTGAGAAGCGGGAATGACGAATGACGAAGCACGAATGACGAAAGAAATCCCAAATTCAAAATTCCAATCCGGCAAACACGTCATGCCTGTTTGAATATTGGAATTTGGAGTTTGATTCGTCATTCGGATTTCGTCATTCGTCATTTCCCACGTTATACTTTCCGCTATGAAACGCACCCTCCTGCTCGATCTTCCCGCGCTCTCTTCCCGTCTGCTCGATGCCTTGCCCGCTGATCGCCGGCCTGCGTGGCTGAACACGCTGATCGCGCGCGGGCGGGCCGTCCTTCAGCCCCCGCTGCCCGCCGTGACGATGACCGTGCAGGCCACCCTCGCCACCGGCACGCCCCCGGAAGTTCATGGCATCATCGCCAACGGTTTGCCGACGTACCGCCTGCCCGATACGCACACATTGCTCGACACCGATTCCTTCGCCGATTACCGCCGCAACGTCGCCTTCTGGGAACAGTCCGCCGATCTGGTCCAAGCCCCGCGCTTCTGGGAAACGCGACCTTGCCGTGTGGCGATGATCTGCGTCCAATCCTCCATCGGCGCCGCCGATGTCGTCGTCACGCCCAAGCCCACGCACACGCCCGATGGCCGCACCGTCCCCGATTGCTGGACCGCCCCCGCAAGTTTGAATGACGAGTTGAAGGCGAAGATCGGGCCTTTGCCGCTGATGCACTACTGGGGGCCGCTGGCCAACATCAAAAGTTCGCAGTGGATCGCCGCCGCCGCCGAGCACGTCTGGCAACATCACCCCGTCGATTTGCAGTGGGTTTATGTCCCGCATTTGGACTGCGACGCGCAGCGGCTCGGTCCCGGCGATCCCAAACTCGTCGATGAACTGTTCGCCGTGCTGAACGTCATCACCCCGCTGGTCGAACTGGCCGAACGCGACGGCGCCCGCGTCGTCCTGTTCAGCGAATACGGCATGACCAACGTGAACCGTTCCTTCGCGCCCAACGTCCTGTTGCGCCACGCCGGTCTGCTCACCACCCAGCCGCTTGCGGCTTCGCGATCAACGGAAATCGACTTCGCCAAAACCCCCGCCTTCGCCCTCTGCGATCATCAGGTCGCCCATATCTATTGCCGCGATGCGCCAACCACCGAACGCGCCGACCAATTGTTCCGACAACTTCCGGGGGTGAAGATCACAACTTCCGGGGGTCCGCGGGCCGGCGATCTGGTTCTCTATGCTCCCGAAGACGCATGGTTCGAGTATCGCTGGTGGGACGACTGGACCCAGGCCCCCGATTACGCATGGTCCGTCGATATCCATCGCAAGCCGGGTTACGATCCGACCGAGTTGTTCTTCGACCCCGCCACGCGCCGCATCCGCGCCGATCAGCCGCGATGGGTGAAAGGTTCGCACGGCTCGCTGCCCGCCGATCAGCGCGACTGGCCGGTGCTGCTGGGCGTCGAAAACGCGCCCGCCGTGCTTCACGCAACCTCCGTCGCATCGTTGCTTCAATAACGTAATGGTTGGGCGATTGGATGATGTATGATCGGGTGAAACGTCCAGCCGCTTGCGGCTTAGCAACCCTACTTCCACCAATCACCCCATGTTTTACATTTACGCTTCACTGCTGATCGTCGTCAACCTCGTGTGTCTGTCGCTGACGCTCGCGGGCCTTCCGGGCATCTGGCTGATGATCGGCATGTCGCTGCTGGCCGCGTGGCTTGTCCCTTCATCGCATCACATCGGGTTTGACGTGTCCACGTTGATCGCCGTGGTCGTGATCGCCGCGATTGCCGAGGTCATTGAATTGCTCGCCGGCGCGACCGGTTCCAAACGGCTCGGCGGCTCGCGCTGGGGCGCGGTCGGCGCTCTGATCGGCGGCGTCGCAGGCGCGCTGGTGGGCACCGTGTTCATCCCCATCCCGGTGATCGGCACCATCGCCGGGGCCGTCGGCGGCGCGTTCGCCGGCGCGACCACTCTGGAACTGATCTCCGGCAAACCCCACCCCCAGGCCCTCCGCAGCGGCGGCGGCGCGGCCGCCGGGCACTTCATCGGCATCCTCGCCAAGTTCTCCCTCGGCTCCCTCGTCTGGCTCATCCTCGCCGTCGCCGCGTTCCGCGCGTGAGGGGGAATGGGCGATGAGTGCATTGGGTAGCGAGTAGCGAGTGGTGAGTAGCGAGTGGAGATCGGCCCGTGATGCGGGAGCGGCCCGATAAGCCGGTTCACGCGGCCCCCGCACCATTCGCTACTCACTACTCGCTACCCGATTCGGCAAGCCACGGGTTATCCAAAACTCACGTTAAAATGAAAGCGTATGTCTCCTGTCTCCTGACTCCTGTCTCCCGTCTCCTTCCCATGCGATTGTTCACAGCGTCGTGACTTTCAGCCCCGTCGAATCGAGCGCGAAATCAAAGAAGCGCGCATGCTCGTTGGGGCGGTTGCGTTCCAGTTGGCGGCGAATCTTCCCGACCGCCTCCTGGTCCCGCGCGATCATGAACACAAACCCGCCTCCGCCGGCGCCCGGCAGCAGCGTCGCCTCGCACCAGCGGTTCACCGAGCCGATCAGCTTTTGCAGCATCGGCGTGGTCGATCCCGGATCGAGCGCCTTCTTCAATTCCCAGTATCGCCGCACGCCCGCGGCGAACCCCCGGAAGTTGCGCTCGTCCAAATCCTGCTTCATCGCCAAGGCCCCGGCTTTCAGTTCGTCGATGATGCGCAGCGCCGCCGGGTCGCGCGCCAGATACCGGCCGACCACGTTCTGCAAGATGTTCTTCGCCATTCGCTTGTACCCCGTGAAATACAGCAGCATCCGTCCACTTACTTCCGGGGGCAGCGCGGTGAATCGCAGCGTGGGCAGTTGTTCGGGGCCGGGCTGGGTTTGTGAGAGTTTGATGCCGGGATACACCCCGCCGACCTGGTCCTGCCAGCCGCCGCCGGTGGTCATCCGCTGTTCCAGCACGCTGACGCGCGCGATCAGATCATCATGGCTGACATGAACGCCCAGCACCCGGTCCAGGCACGCCAGCACCGCCGCGCCGAGAATCGAACTGGTTCCCATGCCCGACCCCTTGGGCAGCGACGAAAAAATCGTCAGGTCCAGCCCGCCGCCCAGCACGTCCAGCCACTGGCTCAATTTCTGTTTCGCATCGCCCGGCCCCACGCCCGCCAGCAGCATCGCCGCCTTCGGCAACGCCGCCCAGTCACGCGGATTGTGATGATCCAGCAACTGCTCCGTCGTCGTGATTTCAACACGCCGGCCCAGGTCGATCGACGACAACCGAATCACGCCCTCCTCATTGAGTTTCGCCATCGCCTGCACGGGGTACTGGCCGTTCAGCGTCACCGCCGCGTTCAACACCGCCCCGCCCCGCTCGGCGCAGATCGGCGGGGTGTCCGACCACCCGCCGGCCAGATCAATCCGCACCGGCGTCGTCACCCACACCACCTGGTCCTGCAAAATCCCCGCAACACGCGGCTTGCCCGCCAGCTCCACATTCTTCGCCACCGCGTCACCGATCGCCTCGAACGCCTGTTGCTCCAGCCGCGGCGCGTTGCAACCGGGGGTCGGATGCGCCCGCGCGATCATCGCCGCCAGTTTCAGCGCCCGGCTGTCGAACAGCCGGTCATTCGCGCGTCGGCGCGCTTCGTTGATTTGCTGTTGCGCGATCGCCGCCTCGCGCCGGTCGTGAATGTCGCCGACCACCGTTTCCCCGGCCAGCGCGTTGTCGGTCAGCAATCGCTCGGCGAGGTTGCGCAGCCCCACCCGCCGGGCGATGTCCTGCCGATGCGCGATCAGCCGCGCGTGATTCACCCGTCCGATCAACTCCCGCATGTTCTTCAAGCCAAGGCGGAGCGAGTCTTCTTTTCCGGGGGCGAGCGCCGCCTTGGGTTCCGCAATGGCCAACGCATGTCCGACCGTCTGTTTCAGCGATCCCACGCGCCACAATTTCGCCTGCCACAGATCATGCGGTTCATCGCCCGGCCACAACATCGCATCGCTCACCCGGTGATCGCGTTGCCATTCCCGCATCGCGCCGTTGAGGAATCCGCACCGGTCCCCCGCGCCCTTGAAGTCGTCCTCGATGCCGAACAACACCGCCGCCCACTCACGCGCGCCCACCGGCAGCACCACCAGGCCCAATCCCTTGCGCAAGCGAACGGCGAAACCGGCGAGGCCGGCGGGGCCACTTGAGTGGCCCCGCATCGCCGGCAGTCCGACCAGTATGTTCCCCCCGTCC
>JBAYVY010000266.1:0-5195 GCA_041674345.1 Phycisphaeraceae bacterium
GGGGTCAAAAAGCCTCGATTCTGCTTCAAAAACGGCGGTAAGATGAGCCAATGTTCGACCATTTTTCGACAAACATTCGTTTTTGGCTCAAAAACGGCGATCACCCGTGAACGGTTACGTTTTCACTGATATTGGGTACGATGACATAATCAACAAAAAAGTATGCAAAAAAGTAAACAAAAATTGCGACTTGATTCGCTCCTATTTTGTGGTATGATTCTTCAGCCGCATCTGCGAACGGTCGATTCCCTACATGACGCGCATACGATGCCGGCGTCCCCGCGAAGTCATTGGAGGTGTCACATGGGTGAATCCATCCGTATCAGCCCAACCGACCATGAAACATTGAAGGATATGGCCGCGAAGACCGGACGAAAAATGAGCGATCTGGTCAGCGACGCGATTTCCGAACTGAAACGCCGATTTATCCTGGAATCCAGCACAAACGGCTATCATGCCCTTTTTGCGAATAAAGCATCCCACAAAGCCGAAAAGAAGGAATCCGACATCTGGGATTCCGCGACTATTGCCGATGTTGATTCGGAGGATTGGCAGTGAACTATCCGGCGCGACCATCTCGGGGCGAAGT
This sequence comes from Phycisphaeraceae bacterium, assembly GCA_041674345.1. Lineage (GTDB taxonomy): Bacteria > Planctomycetota > Phycisphaerae > Phycisphaerales > Zrk34 > JBAYVY01. Next base: position 590 of record JBAYVY010000266.1, read on the forward strand.
TTGGAAAGTTGATCTTGATCCCACAGTGGGACACGAGCAGGGCCTGACCCGTCCTGCTCTTGTTATTTCCGTCGATCAATTAAATCACGGTCCAAGCGAACTGGTTACCATCGTCCCCATTACCTCAAAACCACGCAAAATCCCCATTCATATTCACGTCAAACGAGGGCAGGGCGGGCTTGAAAAAGATAGTTGGATTCTATGCGATCAAATACGTACCCTCTCTGTTCGACGGTTTATCAAACCATATGAAGCCGTTGATGACCATGTCATGGAACACGTTGAAGAAACAATACGAATTGTTTTAGGGTTATGACGGGGTTGAGGTCGATCGTGCTGTTTTGCCCGGGCTGGGTGGGAATAATGGCGGGGTTGCGGTCGCGGCGGAAATCAGGGTTGGCGAGCAACCGTGAAAAAAAGGGCGACTCGCGCCACCGACCAAACTTAGACGGTTATACTGCATAACGATGGGTGATCGGACGGATACAACGCCTTTGTTGCGAACGGTGCTGGCGCCGCTGGCGCTGTCGCCCCGCGCCGCGGCGGTGGCGTGCGAGGCGCGGCGATGGGCGCGGCTGCTGGGCGCGGAACTGGTGCTGCTGCACGTGGGACGGGATGAACCGGCGGTGCGAAGCCGATTCGATGATCTGCTGCGGCAATATGATTTGACGGAACATCGCTTGCTGTTCGTTCCGGGGGCGGGAGCGATGCCGGGGGCGGGGGCGGGGAAGGTGATCGTGCGGGTGGCCGGGGAGTTGCAGGCGGACCTGATCGTCGCCGGGGCGCTGGAGAAGGAAGGGGCGCTGAGTTACTACGTCGGCTCGGTGGCGCGGCGGGTGGCGCGGCGGGCACCCTGCTCCGTGCTGCTGCTGACCGAACCGAAAGTCGAAGCCCCGTTGCCCCGGCACTGGGTGGTGACGGTGAGGCCGGATCAGGCGACCGGGCGAATGCTGCGGTTTTTGCGAAGCGTCAGCGAACGGGAAAAACCCGATCGCATCGAGGCGGTCAGTGAATACAATCTGACCGGAATCGACTGGGCGTTGGAAAGCGATCTGGACGCGCGAACCGCTGAGGCGCAGCGCCGGACCATTCACCGCCAGGAACAGGCGCGGCTGGCGGACTTCCTGATGGAAGCGGAGTTCTCAGACCCGGCGATCCGCCCGATCTGTCTGGCCGGCCGCGTCGGGTACGAATCATCGGAATACGCCCGGCGGGAAGGGGCGGACCTGCTGATCGCCCCGGCCCCGCGCCGGCTGGGTTTCTGGGACAAGTTCATTCAGCACGGCGTGGAGTTCGCGCTGGAATCACTGCCGTGCGCGCTGTGGTTGTACCGACCGAATGAATGACGAAAGGGCGGTTGCATGGATCGGCTTTCGCCGCATGAGATCGTGGTGATGTTTCTGGCGTTGGGGACGCTGCTGGGGGCGGCGCGCATTCTCGGTGAGCTGGCCAAGCGTGTGAATCAACCGGCGGTGCTGGGCGAGATCATCGCGGGCATCCTGCTGGGGCCGACGGTGCTGGGCGGGATATCGCCGCAGACCTACCAGACGCTTTTCCCCGCAACCGGTTCGCTGGCGCTGGTACTTGACGGATTCACCAGTTTGGCGATCGCGCTGTTTCTGCTGGTGGCGGGAATGGAAGTGGATTTATCCACGATCTGGCGTCAGGGCAGGGTGGCGATGAGCGTTAGCGCGTGGGGGATGGTGTTTCCGTGGGCGGTCGGGTTCCTGGCCGCGGCGGCGATCCCCACGGTGATGGGGCGTGAACCGAGCGCCGACTGGCTGATTTTCTCGCTGTTTTTCGCCACGGCGTTGTCCATCAGCGCCTTGCCGGTCATCGCCAAGACGCTGATGGACCTGAATCTTTACCGCACCGATCTGGGCATGGTCGTCATCGCCGCCGCGATCTTCAACGACCTGATCGGCTGGATCATCTTCGCCGTGATTCTCGGCATGATCCATTCCGGGAAGGCCAACAGTCATGCGATGGGCGTCGGACACACCATCTGGATGACCCTCGCCTTCGCGGCGATCATGCTCACGGTCGGCCGCTGGCTGATTCACCGCTCCCTGCCCTACATCCAGGCGCACACAAGCTGGCCCGGCGGCGTGCTGAGCTTCGCGCTGACCGCCGCGCTGTTCTGCGCCGCCTTCACCGAATGGATCGGCGTCCACGCCATCTTCGGCGCGTTCATCTTCGGCATCGCCCTGGGCGATTCCTCCCATCTCCGCGAACAGACCCGCGCCACCATCGACCGCTTCATCAGCTTCTTTTTCGCCCCCCTGTTCTTCGCAAGCATCGGCCTGAAGGTCGATTTCGCCGCGCACTTCGACTGGCTCCTGGTCCTGGTGGTGCTGGTCATTTCCTGCTTCGGTAAAATCATCGGCTGCGGGCTGGGCGCGCGATGGGGCGGCATGGACTGGCGGCAGGCGTGGGCAATCGGCTTCGGCATGAACGCACGCGGCGCGATGGAGATCATTCTCGGCCTGCTCGCACTCCAGGCCGGCGTCATCCGCGAACGTCTCTTCGTCGCCCTGGTCGTCATGGCGCTGGTCACCTCCATCATCAGCGGCCCGGTCATGCAACGTCTGCTCCGTGAGAAAAAGGCCAAACGTTTCGTCGATTATCTGTCGAGCAAGACATTCATCCGTCCGCTGGAAGCGCCCGACCGCTGGGCCGCCATCGAACAACTGGCCCAAGCCGCCGCACAAGCCAATGCGCTGGATGTCGAACGCACCGTCAATCTGGTGATCGGGCGCGAACGCATCATGGGCACCGGTCTGGGCAACGGTCTGGCGATCCCCCATGCCCGGTCGGCGCAGATCACTCAACCGATCCTCGCGGTGGGCGTCAGCGAGCGCGGCGTGGACTTCGACGCCCCCGACGGCCGACCCGCGCAACTCATCCTGTTGATCCTCACCCCCATCAGCGACGCGGGCATCCAACTGGAAATCCTCGCCGACGTCGCCCAAACCTTCACCGATTCCCGGATGGTCGAGAAAGCCGTCCGGTGCAACGGTTACACGGAGTTTCTCGCCCTGCTCCGCAGCGCGCCCGGCGAACGATGAAAGAAGATGGTGGATTGGGTGAAGTGATGCCGCTTGCGGCTTAGCAATCCCGCGCCACCGCCATCACCTCCCCACTTCACCCAATCAAACATCACCCAATCAAACTTTCCCCTCATCGCGGGATGAAGAAGATCAGCCAGATCACCACCAGCACCGGCAACAGGATCACCGCGGAATACTTGAACACGTAACCGAGGAACGACGGCATCTTGATGCCCGATGACTCGGCGATCGACTTGACCATGAAGTTCGGCGCGTTGCCGATGTACGTCATCGCCCCGAAAAACACCGCGCCGACGCTGATGGCGATGAGGAATCCGTTGAGCGCCGGTACGCCGATCAGGAACGCGAGTTTCAGTTTCGCCTCGTCGATGTGTCCCTTTTGGGCAATGATGTCGGCTTCGTAATATCGGATGGCGGTGTTCACGGCGGCTAAGACTTCTGGGGCGAGCGATTTTGGAACATATGTAATTAGCGGAGGACGCGACGCATCGGATTTATACTTCGGCGTGTCGGCTTCATATGGATCATAAGCGGTTTGGATGGCTTGCCTGGCTTCGCGCACCTGTTCGGCATCGATTTCACCCAGCCGCGCCTGAAGGAATGTCAGATACGTCGGGGCGTTGTCCAGAACGCTGGAGAGCGCGCCGGTGGAGAAATAAAACTGCCCGGTGGTTTTCAGCGGCATCCGGTCGGCGTTCTTGTCAAGGTATTCCAGCGCGGGCACCATCGTCGAGAAGATCGCCAGGAAGATGATGGCCACTTCGCGGATCGGGGCGAACTTGAACTCGTTGGCTTCATGCACCGCTTTCTTCGTCAGTTTCAGCGAGACCAGCGCGGTGGCGACCATCATCACCTCGCGGCTGGTCAATAGATCGAGAACGCCCTTCGCGTCGAACATGCTTTCGCGGAACACCGCGAGGATGACAATGAGGATGAGCAGCAGGTTCACCATGCCGTTGACGCGGACGGCCGCGCCGGTGTCATTTTCGCCCCAGTCGTGGCGCTCTTCCCTGGCGTGATCGCGCTTGTCGAAGACATAGAAGATGGCGAGCAGCATGAGCGTGGCGACCAGCCAGGGTTGCCAGCAATGTTCGAGCACCCACCAGAAGGGAACGCCCTTGAGGTAGCCGAGGAACAGGGGCGGGTCGCCGACGGGGGTGAGGCATCCGCCGACGTTGGCGACGAGGAAGATGAAGAAGATGATGTGATAGGGCTTGATGTGTTTGCGGTTGATGCGGATGTAGGGGCGGATCAGGAGCATGGCGGCCCCGGTGGTGCCGAAGATGTTGGCGATGATCGCGCCGGTCAGCAGAAGGGAGACGTTGATGGAAGGCGTGGCCTTGCGCGAGACGTGGATGACGATGCCGCCTGAGACCACGAACAGCGCGAACAGCAGCGCGATGAAAGAGACATACTCGCGCATTTCGTGGGTCCAGGGATGCAGGTCGCCTCGGACGAGGAAGTAGTAGCCGAATCCGATCAGGAAGAACGCCCCGGCGACCAGCGGGTACTTGTGTTCCCAGAAGTGGCTGAAA
>JBAYVY010000267.1:0-5183 GCA_041674345.1 Phycisphaeraceae bacterium
ACGGCTGCGGGCTGCGCCCTTGCCTCCGCTGCGCCGGTCCCGGCGAACCACAACACGGGACACTTCTACTGAGTCCAAACAGGGGACATTTCTACTTGAGTTGCGACACTTGGCGCCTTGCACGGATACAATTGCACCATGAAACACCCCCTTCGTCTGATCGTGCTTGTCATGCTGTCGCTGGTGCCGGTCGCCTGCGCCCCGCCGGTGTACGACAACCCGGTGGCGGTGATGATGAACACGCATGAAAGCCCGCATCTGCGGCTGGCCGCCGCGGAACAGGCCGAACAAAAATTGCCCGACGATGACAAGCGACTGGCCTCCCTTCGTTCGCTGACCTGGGAGCGCGGCCACCCCGCCGAGCTTCGCACCTTCGCCATCGACTCCCTGGTCCGACACAACGAAGCCGACGCCAAGAAATATCTCGCCAAGTCGATCGCGCTGGTGAACAACTGGGAGACGATCCAGCATCTGCTCGATGTCGCGGTGCGGCGTAAGTGGGTCGATTTCACCCCCGCCATCGTCCGCTGCTATTCGCGCACCGCCTCGGCGTATCCCGACGACACCAAGAGGCCGGAGGCCGGGGCGTTGCTCGAGCTCAACCCCGGCAGGACCATCGACGACATCGTGTTCGACGTGTTCGCCCACGATCCGCAGGCCGATGTCAACGAACGCGCCGCGGCATGGACGCTGATGAACCGGCTGGTCGCCGACCCCGAAAAATTGCTGACCCTGCTGCGCAACGTGAAGGCGACGGACCCGCTGGTACTCGACCTTCAGGCCGCGGCGACCGATCTGCACGTCACCGCCGATTCCAAGGAAACCATCGCCTGGCTCCAATCCCTGCGAGCCGCCGATCATCAGCGATTCTGGGCGCAGGCCAAGCAAGCCGTCGCATCGCTGACCGACGAACAGCGTCGCGGCCTGGAACTGCGTCACATCCCGCTGCTGGTCCATCTGCGTGCCGCGAATGACCCCGCCCTGTCGATGACCCGCGCCCAACTGCTCGGCAATGCCACCGGCCACATCGTCTCGCAAGACCACTTCAACAAAAGTGCCGGCTACGACGGCGGAAACCCCGACCGCAACCAAACCCTCGCCCACTGGCAATCGCGATTGTCATGGGGCGATCTGCTGGTCATGCACACCGTCATCCGCCTGATGAACGACCCGACCGCACGCGCCGTCATCTTCCAACAAGCCGACGCCGACGTGAAAGACACCGGCAGCGAATACGGCGGGCTGCTCGCATGGACCGACGCCAACCAACTCATCGTCAAACCCTACACCCCCATGCTCCGTAAACACAATCTGGTCTATTACTCCTCCGAACAGCTCACGCTCGACAGCTACTTCGCGCTGGCGCATTTTCATCTGCACGCCCAAAAATATGAAAACGCCCAGTGGGCCGGCCCCGGTCGCGGCGACTTCGAACGCATCGCCGACACCCAACGCTACAACGGCATCCTCTTCACCTGCATCGACCCCAACCGCATCAACGTGGACTTCTACTGTCACGCCCCCGGAAGTGCCGCGAGTGCCGACGGAATCTGCGTCGATCTCGGAACGATCACGCGCTAGACCGGCGTGCGGGCTTCAGCCCGCATGTTGTCTTGCGCCCGCCACACCATGCGGGCTGAAGCCCGCACGCCGCAATACTCATGCAAATCGACGTTCTGCTTCTGTTCCTCGGTCTGCTGCTCCATGAGCAGGCGGGCGTCCCGCGCCCGCCGCTGTTCGATTCCGGGGGCGCGATGCTCATTGTCTCGCTCGTTCCCTACCTGTTGCCGATCATGGCCATCGCGTTGCACTGTCGCCGCGTCCGCCGCCTCATGCTTCATCAGCCGCAGCGGGTGCCCCGCGCGCTGGTCCGCCTGCAACAAGCCATGACGCTCTGGCGATGGTTCGCCGTCGGCATCTTTCTCGCTTCCATCTTCGGCTTCGGTTGGATGACGTACCTCGAACAACGCCTCGGTTTCAAGTTCCTTGTTCCCGATCTGCTCGCCCTCGCCCCCCCGCTGCTGATCGGCGTTTTCAGTTGGTGGGCCTACTATCCGATCCACCGTAAATTGCAGGAGGCCTCGCTCATCCGCCAGCTCGACGAAGGCCGGCCCGTCTATCCGCCGCAACCCCGCAACGCCTTCGTCATCTCGCAAATCCGCCACCAAATGCTGCTGATTCTGTTGCCGATGCTGTTCATCCTCACCTGGGTGCAGCTCGTTCATCACGCCGCGACGCGATGGCCCTTCATCGCCGCCTACGAAGCGGCGTGTACCGCGATCGGCGGCATCGTAGTCTTCCTCGCCTCGCCGTTCATCCTCCGAGCCATCTGGGATGTCATCCCCATGCCGCCCGGCGAACTGCGAACCCGCCTGCTCGATCTCTGCGAATCCCACCGCGTCAAAATCCGTCAACTGCTGCTGTGGCGCACGCACACCGGCATGGTCAACGGGGCTGTCATGGGCGTCGTCGCCCCCCTCCGCATGATTCTGCTCACCGACGGCCTGATCGCCCAACTGCCCCAACCCCAGGTCGAAGCCGTCATGGCGCACGAACTGGGCCACGTCCGCCGACACCATCTGCCCCTGCTCGCCGTCGCCGCGCTGGGCACGATCGGCGCGATGTTGTCATTGCTCGACCTGCTGATGCGGCTGATCGAAAAAATCGCCGCGCAACCCGGCTGGCGCGAGGCGGCCCAAACCGCCGGCCTCCAGTCCGATTCCATCACGCAAAGCGTCGTCGGCGCGGCTCTGATCGCCGCGACGTTCATCGCCTGGCTCATCCTGTTCGGCTGGATCAGCCGGCGATTCGAGCGACAGGCCGATACCTTCGCCGTGCAGCATTTTTGCGCCGATGTCATCACCCCCGATGCCGCCCAGACGATGGCCGACGCGCTGCGCAATGTCTGCGTGTTGAATCACGCCTCCACCACGCGCCCCAGTTGGCGTCACGGCAGCATCGAATGGCGCATCGCCTATCTGCATTCGCTGGTCGGACGCCGCGCCGACGACTGCCCCATCGACAAACTCATGCGACGCATCAATCTCATTTGCCTCGTATTGCTGATCGTCTCGCTGGCGAGCGGCGCGGCGGTCTGACGAACGGCTTATTCGGCCCGCCCGCTTCAGCGGGCGGGAAGTGGAAAAACGTTCGATCCGCGACTCCCCGCCTGCTAAAGCAGGCGGGCCGAATGTGCATTCCGAAATCTCTATAATGGTTTCCCATGAACTTCACCAAAATGCACGGCATCGGCAACGACTACATCTACGTCAACGGCTTTGTCGAGCGCGTTGACAACCCCGCTGCGCTCGCCGTCCCAATCTCCGACCGGCACTTCGGCGTTGGCGGCGACGGCCTGATCCTGATCCTCCCGCCGACCGACGGCACGCAGGCCGATGTCCGCATGCGCATGTTCAACGCCGATGGCTCCGAATCCGAAATGTGCGGCAACGGCGTCCGCTGCGTCGCCAAATACACCATCGACCACGGTCTGTCCCGCGCCAAACCACTCCGCGTCCAGACCGGCCACGGCGTCCTGTCCATCGACTATCAACTTGATGCACGCGGCAAGGTCGCCTCCGCCACCGTCAACATGGGGCCGCCCATTCTTGAACCGGCCCAAATCCCCGTCACCCTCAACGTCCCCCGCATCATCGACCACGACACCACCGGCCTGTTCCACTGGCACACCCACGACTGGCTCGCCGGGGGGACCGGACTCGATCAGCGAATGACTTGCGTTTCGATGGGCAATCCGCATCTGGTGTTCTTCTGCGCCGATGTCGCCAAAGTCCCGCTCGAATCGGTCGGCCCGCTCCTCGAACGACACCCGCTGTTCCCCCGGCGCATCAACGTCCACTTCGTCCAACCGCACAGCCGCAACGAACTCACCATGCGAACCTGGGAACGCGGCTCCGGCATCACACTCGCCTGCGGCACAGGCGCATCCGCCGTCTGTGTCGCCGGCGTCCTGACAAATCGCAGTGATGGAAACGTCCTCATCCACCTTCCGGGCGGCGACCTGACTCTCGAATGGCGCGAATCCGACAACAATGTCTATATGACCGGCCCGGCAACGGAAGTGTTCACCGGGTCGTGGCATTGACCCCGTATCCCGCCCCCGGATATTCATCCGGGGCTGTGAACCCCGAACCCCGAACCCCTACCGCCGCCCCGCCTTTTCCTGCTGCCGCAGCGCCAGAATCAACTCGATCTTGCCGATGTGTTCCTCCAGCGCCGCCGCGATTTCGCCGGGGGCTTTGCCCTGATCCGACAGGCGTGTCACCTTGCGCGTCAACTCATCGGTCTCCGGTGAATCGCCCGATGTTTCAACTTCCGGAGGCGGGGGCGCGGAACGACCGGTCATTTGTTCCAACTGTTTGATCCGTTGATCCGCTTCGCGCAGCAATTTTTCGATCTTGATCGCCCGCGAGTCCAGTTGCGAACCGAATCGCCTTGTCAGGTCTTCCAGTTCCACCATCATCGAGCGCAGATCGTCCTTCATTCCCGCCGTCTGTTTGATGCGTTCAATCTTCTCATGCGGCGTCAGCGATTCATCCGCCTGCGCCCTCCGCCGGCGCTTGCCGAATCGCTTGCGCATATTGACCACCAACACCAGCGTAATCAGCACCACCCCCGCGATCATCATCATGTCGGAGCTACTCATCGCCGGTCCCTTTCAGCGCGGCGTCGATCACCGTCCGCGCCGGCACGCCATGTTTCGCCGCCGCTTTCGCCGCGTCGTCAAACTCGACCTTGCACACCACTTCGCGCCCGTCCAGCGAACCGATCTTCACACGCACCGGGCCGAACGGCGTCGTCACCGTTTCATGTCGCCGATCCAGCACGACACGATTCCACCCCCGGAAGCGAACACCGAATGTACCCGTCAGTTCGATCATCAACCGCGCCATCACATCGCGCTGATCGACGCCGATCAGCACGCTTAGTTGCACGCCCGGTCGCTGCTTTTTCATCATGATCGGCGTGGTCCAGCAATCCAGCGCGCCGGCCGCCAGCAGTGCTTCGACCGCGTGGCCGATCACTTCGCCGGTGGCGTCGTCGAGGTTGGCGACGATCTCGATGACTTGTGTGGGGCTGTTGTCCATGATGTTGCCGACCGTGGGGCACTGCGGGGGCGTACCACCCGCTCAACCCCCGGAAGATGTCAGGCCGTGGGGCAC
>JBAYVY010000268.1:0-5176 GCA_041674345.1 Phycisphaeraceae bacterium
CGGCGCGATGGACCAGACGGCAGCCCGGCTGACACACGAGGCCACGAACCTGGTTAAAAAGAATGGGCGTCGTCGTATGGAAGTTGAATGGGTCGCCCGACAATCAGTGAAGGACGCAACCCGATAGGAGCATGAACCCCATCGCCCGAAATTCCCCCTTGACAGACTCGGCTTCATAGGAGGAGTCAGGAGTCAGGAGAAATTGTCTTCGGCGCGCCGGGGGTTCTATCTCCTATGTCTTCTGTCTCCTGACTCCTGTATTCTGTCTTCTCACACTTTATTTGTGGTAAAACATACTCATGGCCAAACAGCGAATCATCTCCGCCTCCCAATCCCCCCCCGACGCCGAGGAAGCCGTCAATCTCTCCCTTCGACCCCAATCCCTCATCCAATATATCGGCCAACGCAAACTCATCGAAAAACTCCGCATCGCCCTCTCCGCCGCCAAGCAACGCGACGAACCGATGGAGCACGTCCTCCTCCACGGTCCCCCCGGCCTGGGCAAAACCACTCTCGCCCACGTCATCGCCAACGAAATGTCCACCGCGCTCACCGTCACCTCCGGCCCCGCCCTCACCAAAGGGTCCGATCTGGTCGGCACGCTCACCAAACTCCAACCCCACGATGTCCTGTTCATCGACGAAATCCATCGTCTTCCCGTCGCCGTCGAAGAATACATCTACTCCGCGATGGAAGATTTCAAAATCGACTTCGTCGTCGATTCCGGCATGCACGCCAAAACCATCACCCTCCCGCTCAAACCCTTCACACTCATCGGGGCCACCACCCGCGCCGGCCTGCTCTCCGGCCCCATGCGATCACGCTTCGGCATCACCCACCATCTCGACTTCTACGACCTGTCCGACATGCTCGCCATCCTGCGACGAAGCGCCTCGCTCCTCAAAATCGAAAACGTCAGCGACGCCGTACTCCAATCCATCGCCGTCCGAAGTCGCGGCACGCCCCGCGTCGCCAATCGCCTGCTCCGCCGCGTGCGCGATTACGCACAGATCAAACACGCCAATTCCTTCGACGATGCCGTCGTCCAACACGCCCTCGAACTCGAAGGCATCGACCCGCTCGGACTGGACGACCTGGACCGTTCCTACCTCCGCACCATCGGCGACATCTATCGCGGCGGCCCCGTCGGTCTCGAAGCCATCGCCGCCACGCTCAACGAAGATGTCGGCACACTCGAAGACATGGTTGAACCCTACCTCCTCCAGATCGGCTTCCTCGCCCGAACCCGGCGAGGCCGCCAGCTCACCCGACAAGCCGCGACGCACCTGGGCCTGAGTATCGTACTCCCCGAAACCACCGACGAGTTGTTTGATGCGTAACGCAACCGCACTCCACCGCTCCACCAAGCCAAGGCAGAGCGATAGCGCCGCCTTGGGTTCTTTACTCTTGCTGTTACTCACAACACTCCCGCTCCTCGCCGCGTCGCCCGGCGATCCGATCAACTACGCCCCGCCCGAAAAACTCGGCGAACTCCAAAGCAAACTCCTCGATGAATCCAGCGGCCTGGCGTGCAGCCGACGCTCCTCCGCCCCCGGAAGCCAAACCCTCTGGTGGACCCACAACGACTCCGGCGACGGCCCCTTCCTCTACGCACTCGGACCCAGAGGCGAAGACCGCGGCCGCGTCGAACTTCAAAACGTCTTCGCCATCGACTGGGAAGATATGTGTTCCTTCACACTCGATAACCATCCCTATCTTCTCGCCGCCGACACCGGCGACAATCTCCGCAAACGTCGCCGATACTCCCTTTACATCCTCGGCGAACCCGACGCCCCCGGCGAAAACAAATCCGTCACGATCACCCACTTCCGCACTGTGCATTTTGAATATCCCCACGGGCAATCGTACAACTGCGAAGCCGTCGCCGTCGATTCGAACACGCACGTCATCTACCTCGTCACCAAGCGCTGGTTCATCAACGACGACATCCCCACCCGCGTCTTCCGCATCCCCCTGCCCGACCCGGCCAAACCCGACAACCGCACACTCCCCGCCGAACAAATCGGCCAACTCGATCTGTCCATGGTCACCGCGATGGACCTCAGCCCAGACGGTCGCCGCGCCGTCGTTCTCACCATGACAGGCCTCTACGAATTCTCCCGCAAACCCGACGAAGACTGGCCCGCCGCCTTCAAACGCCCCCCGCGATCCCTGCCCCTTCCCATTCTCAAACAAGCCGAAGCCGTCGCCTTCGCAACCGACGGCCTCACTATCCAACTCACCACCGAACAACGCCCCGCACTCTTCTACCAAATCGCCCCCGCGCCCCCTTCACACGAGTAATCCCCCATGTTCCGCACCATCCTCCTCCTCTCCGTCTCCAACCTCTTCATGACCGTCGCATGGTACGGACACCTCCGATTCAAACAATCCGCGCTCTGGGCCGTCATCCTCGTCAGTTGGCTCATCGCCTTCCTTGAATACTGTTTTCAGGTTCCCGCCAACCGCATCGGCCACACCGCTGGCCTCTCCGCCGCCCAACTCAAAACCATCCAGGAAGTCATCACCCTCACCATCTTCGTCGCCTTCGCATGGTTCTACCTCGGTGAAACCCCCAAATGGAACGTCATCCTCGGCTTCCTCCTCATCCTCCTCGGCGCCGCCTTCATCTTCAAACCCTGGGCCGCCGCCGCTCTCTCAAACCCATGACTCCTTCCAAGCACGGGATGGCGCCTTCTTAGGCGGCAGACCGTGATGGAACGCTACTTCAACCCGAAAAACCGCCGCGCATTCCCATCCGTCCGCCGGTCAAACTCACCCCAATCCTCCCCTCGCAATTCCGCCAGAAACCGCGCCGTCGCCGTCACAAACTTCGGCTCGTTCGGCCTTACCTTCCGGTGCGGCTCCGGCGCCAAATACGGCGAATCCGTCTCCACCATGATCCGATCCCACGGAACCAACATCGCGCTGGCCCGAACCTCCGGCGCGTTCTTATAAGTCACTATCCCCGTAAAACTCACCATGCACCCAGCATCCAATACTTTCCGACAATCTTCCGGCGACTCGGTGAAACAGTGATACACCACCCGGTCCATCGCCACGCCCGATGCCCTCAACACCGCCAGCGTGTCATCCGTCGCCTTCCGGCTGTGAATCACCACCGCCTTGCCCCCGCCACCGGAAGCTCCCACCCACGCTCGCACCATCCCCAATTGCGCCTCGAAATACCGCCGCTGCAAGCCCCGCTCCGGCTCATCGTAATGGTAGTCCAGCCCCATTTCTCCGAACGCCACGCACTTTTCATGCCCCGCGACCCCCGGAAGTTCCGCCAGTTCCGCCTCCGTCACTTCCGCCGAGTGCAACGGATGAACCCCCACCGTGAAATACACATCCGCGAACCTCTCCGCCAGCGCCCGTGCCGCCTTCGCATCACCGGGCGACGTGCCGACGCTAATCATCGCAACGAGTCCCGCCTCACGCGCGCCGGCCACCACTTCCTCCACTTTGCCTGAAAGTTCTTTGTATGTCAGATGACAATGCGTATCAATCATGTTCAAACATCTTTCGTACATTCTGTTCATTGACGGGTTCGATCACGCCGCGATCCGTGATGATCGCGCCAATCAGATCGGCGGGTGTCACATCAAATGCCGGGTTCCAGATATCCACTTCCGCCGCAGTGCGCTTTCCGAATCCTTCCGCCACTTCCTTCGAGTCGCGATGTTCGATGGGGATGCCCTCGCCGCTCCGCAGCGTCAGATCAAACGTACTTCCGGGGGCCGCGACGTAAAACGGGATGCCGTGGTGTTTCGCCATCACCGCCACGCCGTAGGTGCCGATCTTGTTCGCCGCGTCGCCGTTGGCGGTGATGCGGTCGGCCCCCACAATCACCGCCTTCACCTTGCCTTGTCGCATCAGCCAACCGGCCATGTCATCGCAGATCAGTGTCACGTCGATGCCCGCCCGCGACAATTCCCAAGCCGTCAGCCGCGCGCCCTGAAGCAGCGGGCGGGTTTCATCGCAATACACTTTCAGCTTCCGCCCGCGATCATGAGCCAGGTACATCGGGGCCGTCGCGGTTCCGATGCCCGCCGTGGCCAGCGCCCCGGCATTGCAGTGCGTCAAGACCCCGCCGTTTTCGGGCATCAACCGCAATCCGTGTTCGCCGATGCGATGACACATCGCCGCGTCTTCCGCGTGAATGCGTTTGGCCTCCGCCAGCAGCGACTCCGGCGAATCGCCGCCGGACCGTTTCATGCGGTCGATCGCCCAGAACAGATTGACCGCCGTGGGCCGGCTGGTCGCCAGGTAATCCGCCCCCTCGCGGAACTCACCGCGTTGCGCGGCGATCACGCAGCCGTATCCCGCCGCGACACCGATGGCCGGCGCGCCTCGCACGGCCAGTCGCTTGATCGCATCCCACACCGTTTCGACATCATCGCAATCCATGTACGTCACCTGCGTGGGCAGTTGGGTCTGGTCGAGCAAACGCAGATGGCCGCCCGCCGCGTCGCCGACCCACCGCAATGTTTCAAAGCCGAGGTTCATGTCAACTCCGATCAAACGTTCACCGCCACACCATGATGCAGCAAAATCAATTCAACGTCCACGCGGTCGGCGCCGACGCCGAACAGTTGTCCGGCGGCGCGGCGATAGGCCTGCATCTGCGGGCGGTAGCGTTCGATGATGCGTTCAATTAAGTCGCCGTCGGTCTTATAATCCTGCACCACGACCCGGCCGGGCAGCACCACGACGCGATCAAAGATTCCGTTCAGCACGACACCGCCGTCCCGTACCACGAAGGGTTCTTCCCGCATCACCCGCGCAGCCGGTTCATGCCAGCGTGCCTTCGATAACGCCTTACGAATCGCGTCCGTTTTCACGATTTCGCGCATCGCCTCCGGGTCGGTGTCGGGGGCATCCGCCCATTCGATTTTTTGCGCCAGTTCGTGCATTCGGGAGCCGTATTCGGTGCCGCTGTGTTCCAGTCGCAATTCGTCGGCGAGCATCACGCGCTTTCGGCCCTCCAGTTTCGACGGGCTGGTGCGCGGCATCAGCCGCCGGCGCGACGGATCGGCTTTCGCCAGCCGGGGTGACACGGCGGGCGATTCGGTTTGCGCAGTGGGTACGGGGGCGGCGGTTGAGCCATGCCAGTTCGCATCGCCGATTTCAAAATCATCGCCCAGCGCGGCGTGAAGGATGTTGCTCATAGACA
>JBAYVY010000269.1:0-5118 GCA_041674345.1 Phycisphaeraceae bacterium
CATGGCCAGGACGCGGAACTGGTCGGCGGTGTAGCTGACCTGGACGCCCTGGGTGTAATCGACGGTGAACAGATCGGCGACCAGCGAGCGTTCGACGGCGAGCTGGTAGCGGCTGTCCACGGCTTCCTCACGGAGGAACGGGCCTTTGAACTGACCGCCCTTGACGTTCCAGCCATCGGCGACATCGTAAGCGGCCCAGGCGTCTTCGAGGGTCATGGTGCCACCGACGCCGAAGTCGGAGTCATTGGCGGCGGCGATGCGCAGGCCGTAGGTCAGCTTGGGGTCATAGACATGACCGTAGAAGCCGATCTTGGCGCGGCGCATCTGGAAACCTTCCTGATCGTTGCGGGTGCCGTCGTCCTTGATCTGGTTCCAGATGTAGCGGAACTGGATTTGGCCATCGACGGTGAGCAGGAAGTTGCCGTCTTCGGAGGCGAGGAAGAAGTTCTTGCCGTTGTGGCCGGCGGTGATGGCGGAGTCCATCAGGGACGCGCGGGTATCGGCGTCGGAGAGGACTTCGCGGACCAGCGACTTGACCTGCTCGGCGCGGGCGGCGGTGAGCCAGGTCTGGCCCTGATCGGCGCGGAGTTGGGAGATTTCGGACTGCTGGGACTGGATTTGCTGGCGTTGGACCTGCAACTGGGTGCGCATGTCCTGAATCTGCTGATCCACGGCGGTGTCGGCGAAAGCCGAGCTTCCGACGGCCAGAACTGCTGCGAGTGCGAACTTGGTGAAACTCATGGTAACCGTCTCCTTTGTTTCGGCCGCGTGATTTTGTATTGTTCGCGGCCTTCGTTTTCCGTCGCGGGGGGTGAGAGTCGTCCGGACATCCACCCGCGTTTGGTCGTTGTCGGCCGATGCTCCGTTATTGCACCGGCCGGATCATGTCACGATGCGTTAGAAGAGCAACTGGTACTGGGCGCGGATGGACACTTCGTTGGATCGCCCGGTGTCCAGCAGGGCGGTGCCGGTGTTGGGGAAGTTGACGCCGTCGGTCGTATCGGACAGACCGTCGGTCGGAGTCATGACCCACACGACATCGAGGGTGAACTTGGAACCATGCTTGTGCATGTAGTAGTTGGTGCCGAGGGTGAGGAACTGGGGATTTTCGTGCTGGCCCTTGAAAAGCGGGTCATTGGAGTCGATATCGCCCTGGAGGTCGAACCATTCATAGCGACCGAACACTTCCCACTGATCGGGGACGACGAAGACGGCGGCCTGAACGACCAGACCGTAGTTGTCCATGTCGGCGTCGCCGCCGCCGTGTTCACGGGTGAAGCTGTGGGCACCGACGAAGGCGGCGTAGGCGTTGAAGCCGAACATGCTGGGCACTTCGGCGGAGGCGTCAATGGTCCACTTGAGCATATCGGGTTCGGTGACCGCGCCGGTATCGCCTTCGGCGTTTTCGTAGTCGACCGCGGCGCCGAGCATGACGCCGGTGCCATCGGTGGACCAGGTGGTGAAGTCGTTGAACTGGTCCCAAGTACCCATGAGTTTGAGTTCACCGCGGGCGGCGAAGGCGATCTCGGCCTCGGGGGTGAAGCCCGAGCTGCCGGAGCCGGTGCCGACGAGGGTGTAATCGCTGTTGGCGGCGTTGGAACCGTCGTGGATCATCGCCGCGACATGGAACATGTCGGAAGTGTAGCTCAACTGCACGCCCTGGGTGTAACCGACCTTGAACACGTCGGCCACGATGGAGCGTTCGACGGCGAGCTGGTAGCGGTCATCGACGAGCACTTCGTGGAGGAATGGGGCCTTGAACTGACCGCCCTTGACGTTCCAGCCGTCGGCGACATCGTAAGCGCCCCATGCTTCTTCGAGGAACATGCCGCCGTCGGTGTAATCGTTGGCGATGCGCACGCCATAGGTCAGCTTGGGGTCATAGACATGACCGCGGAAGGCGAGTTTGGCGCGGCGCATCTGGAAACCTTCCCGATCGTTGCGGGTGCCGTCGTCCTTGATCTGGTTCCAGATGTAGCGAACCTGGATTTGGCCATCGACGGTGAGCAGGAAGTTGCCGTCTTCGGAGGCGAGGAAGAAGTTCTTGCCGTTGTGACCGGCGGTGATGGCGGAGTCCATCAGGGACGCGCGGGTATCGGCGTCGGAGAGGACTTCGCGGACCAGCGACTTGACCTGCTCGGCGCGGGCTTCGGTGAGCCAGGTCTGCCCCTGATCGGCTCGCAGGCCGGACAGTTCCCTGCTCTGCGAGTTCAGGATGCTCTGCTGGGCCTGCATTTCTGATTGCAAAGCCCGCAGTTCGGCGGTGGCGTCGGGCGCTGAGGCGAAAGCCCTTCCGCCGATCGCCACGACCATTGCCATTGCCAACCGTACGTGTGTCCTCATGTGATCGTCTCCTTGAAAAGTCCTTGGACCTCTTTCGAGTGCCGGAACCAGCCGGTCACTCCCATGTCGTATTTTTCGATTCAGAACCGCTGCCTGGTTGCCGAGATGCCGGCATCAGCAACCTGTGTGAGCATGTATTGCGGCGTTGTCCCTGAATCGTCGTACTTGCGTAACCCCTGTTCTGAACGAATCGTTCCTGGATCACGCCGGTCGCTTCCAAACCGACTCCCAAAAATTATGAGCGTCCCATTGGACCGGGATTCTACACGCTTCTATCGGCCAAACGCAAGTGAATCATCAAAAAATACCGACCTATCTCCTGAAATCGCCGTTTTGACGCCGCCAATGCGGTTTTTTATCCCAATTTCACCGCCTCATCGCTTGGGGTCGCTCACGAAATATCTGTTTTATTGGCCCTTTTCCGCCTCCGACTCCGCCGGCTGGGCCGGCGGACGCATGAATGTCGGCCCAGGCACATCGCCCAGTCGCCTGATCTGCTCCTGAATCTCCGGATTACGCGGCTCAATCCAACTCGCCACCCTCAACATGTCCAACGCCTGCTGCTTCACCCCCGCCTGCTCGTACATGTCCGCCAGTTTCCGGTAAGGCGTCGCATCGGTCGCCCCCGCGATCTTCGCCGCCTGTAAATAAGCCGTCACCGCCGCGTCCGCGTCGCCCAGCTTCACCAGCACGTCCCCCTTGCGCATGTAGTCCCGCGCCTTGCCGAAGTTGCGGATCGCCTCATCGCACACGCTGACGCAACGCGCCCGGTCGCCCTGCGCCAAAATCGCCGCCGTCAAATCATCCAGAATATCCGCCGTCTCCGATTCCCACGCCCGACCGTGACCCCGCAGCGTGTACGCCTGTTCCAGGTGCATCCGCGCCGTGTTCGCATCCCCCTCGGCCAGCGCGACCTTGCCCAGATACCACTGCGCTTTCCAATCCGCCGGGTTGGCGTCGGCCACCTGCCCGAACTTCGCCTTGCTCGTCGCGTAATCCTTCGCACGATACGCATCCATCCCCTGCTGCCGAAGCACCGCCGCGCTTTGGCACCCCGCCATCACCATCACCGATGCCAACACCCACATCGCTCGACGAATACCGCTCATGGTCGTATCCTCTCGCTGACTGCCGCGTTCCGCAAAACACCACCCCGCCAAGATACGCCCGGCAAGCGAAGGACACAAGGGAAAGTCGGAAGTGGGGGGAAAGTCGGAAGGCGGAAGTGGGAAGTGGGAAGTAAAGACCCGTGTATAAAATTTTTCCGACTTCCGACTTCCGACTTCCGACTTCCGACTTTCCCCCCACTTCCCACTTCCCACTTCCCACTTTATCCTGTCCCCATGCTCCTCCGCACCGTCCTGCTCCGTCACGACCGCACCGGCGACAGCCACATCGACTGGCTGATCGAACATCCCCATCACCCCCCACACACCGGCCCCCTCCTCGCCTTCCGCCTCCCCGCCGCTTGCGGCTTAGCATCCGCCTCCCCTCTCCCCCGCAAATGCCTCGCATACCAACTCCCCGATCACCGCCGCCTCTATCTCACCTACCAAGGCCCCGTTTCCCCCAACAAAAAAAACTTCCGGGGGCGGGGGCGGGGGCGCGTGCGACGAATCGACACCGGCCACGTCACGCCCCACCGCTTCTCACTCGACCGCATCGACCTGCGACTAACCCTCCGCCGCGCCACCTGGCACGTCCATATGCGTCGCGTCGCCATCGACACTTGGTCCGCCGCGTTCATACCTGTATGATGATCCAACCCTTCGCCCACGCCGCTCGGCAACAGGAGCAAACCATGAACGACCAGGCCATCCCCCTCGACGACGATCAGCCCATCGAAGCCGGCACCGACCACCTCATCGAAATCGACGAATCCGCGCCCGCCTCAGGCGAAACCAAAATCCAGACCTTCGGCTCCAAAACCCACCACGCCGACAAGTGGCACCGCACGCCCAACGTCACCGGCACCGGGGCCATCCACTGCAAGGTCTTCCATTGCAAGCTCCGCGAAGACGCTCTGGAATACCTCGAAAAACAGGTCAACCAGTGGCTCGATGAACACCCCGAATACGAAGTCAAGTTCGTCACCACCAGCGTCGGACAACTCAAAACCAAAACCATGACCGAAGACGCCCTCTTCATGACCCTCTGGGTCTGAAGAAAGTCGGAAGTCGAAAGTCGGAAGTAAAATCCGACGCCGCTCCTCCAAGCACGGCTTGACGCCTTCTTAGGCGGCAGGCCGTGATTCCCCCTTCCCCCTTCCCACTTCGCGTTATACTTCCCACATGTCTTCGCAACCTTCGTGTACCCTCCCCCTCCGCGTCCGTTATGCCGAGTGCGACCCGATGGGCTTCGTCCATCACTCGGTCTATCCCGTTTGGCTTGAAATGGCCCGCATCGAACTGCTTCGCAGCCGGGGCCACGTCTATGCCGAACTGGAAAAACAGGGCCTGCGCATCGTCGTCGTCCGCCTCAACATCAGCTACCACAAACCCGCCGGATATGACGACCAACTCCAGGTCACCGCGCAACTGACCCGCGCCGATGGCGCCAAAATCGAACACGACTACCAAATCCACCGCGGCCCCGACCTCCTCGTCACCGCCAACACCACCCTCGCCTGTCTCGACCCCAACGGCAAACCCCAACGCATCCCCGCTTTCCTCTGCCACCCCTGACCCCCCGACCCCCCGACCCCCGGACCCCCGGACGCCCCCCCCCCCACACCCCTCCGGGGACCCCCTCCCGGGGCGGGCGTGCCTCCACCGC
>JBAYVY010000270.1:0-5116 GCA_041674345.1 Phycisphaeraceae bacterium
AGGGACGGAGGGACGGAGGGACGGAGGGACGGAGGGACGGAGGGACGGAGGGACGGAGGGACGGAGGGACGGAGGGACGGAGGGACGGAGGGACGGAGGGACGGAGGAATTTTATACAAGACGCGCTGCGATGTGCGATGTGATCGGTGTGGTATGGATGAATCCGACATTGGACCAGGTCAATCTTGTTCCGCCGACCGCCGCTCACCAGACGGTTCGGACGTGCTGATAATCTCGGATGAGGCGGTCTTTGGAGATGATCGTCGCGTTCTCCTCCCTTGCTGTGGCCACGATGATCTGATCCGCGGGATCGGTATGAAACGGCTGGGGCAAAACGGTGGATCGGTAGGCAATGGTGGGCGTCAGGGGTACAAGTCGAAGTTTCGGCAGTAACAGGGCCTGCGACAGCCATTCCGCCGGATCACAAGAAATACCGATACGTTCTTTTTCAAGTAGTTTGCAGAACTCCCAGGGCGAAATGGCGGATAGCAGTATCTCCGAATACCGATCCGTGTTCGTGATGGCCGCGCGCGTCTTTTGTGACAGCTTTTGGGGAGCCACGTTCCACCAGATCCACACATGCGTGTCCAGAAGGTACTTCATCCGCACGCATCCCACATCTGTTGCCCCAGAGGGGAGACAACGTCCTTTTCAAACACGAGCGTTTCCGCCAGTTGCCCCGCGGTTGGTTTCGTCCCGGTGTACGGGATGATTTCCGCGAGGGGTTTGCCTCGTTTCGTGACCAAGACCTTTTCTCTGCGCGCCGCGACCTCGCCAAGCACTCGCAGCGCGTGGGCCTTGAAGTCCGTGATCGCCATTGTCTTCATGCTCAAAGACCTCCATGATTGAACAATACCATACTAGTCATTCAAAATAGTCAGGTCAAACGAAAGCGTCACCGCTCCCGTTCAGCGGCGGGGCAGCCGCATTCTCGTTTTTTGATTAACCGCGGGCGCAGAGACGCAGAGGAAGAATGGAACCACAGATGAGCGCGGATAGACACCGATAGATTCGATTTTTGATTTCCGATCTGTGTTCATCCGTGTTCATCCGTGGTTTCAAATTCTTGTTTTCACTGTGTCTCTGCGTCTGCGGTTCATTCCTGTCCGCTTTCCGTCCGAGCGGCGGAGAATGCGATTGCCCTGTGGTCGCGAGCAACGCGAATGAAAAAGCCGCGATCGAGTTTGATCGCGGCTGGTGGAATTGCGGAGATTTTGAAGATCGCCAAGCCGTCCCCGGAAGGTTGTGCGACGCATTTCCGGGGGCCGGGGGTTACTTGGTCGCACCTTCGGTTTGCGCGGCGGCTTCTTCCTTCATCACGGCTTTGCGGCTGAGTTTCAAGCGGCCCTGTTCGTCGATGCTGACGACTTTGACCTTCACGATGTCGCCGAGTTTCACCACATCGCCGACGTTTTTGACGAAACCATCGGCCAGTTCCGAGATGTGGCACAGGCCGTCCTGTCCGGGTATGACTTCGACGAAGGCGCCGAAGTCTTTGATGGTCGTCACCTTGCCGGTGTAGATTTTGCCGACCTTGACTTCCTGCGTGAGCTTTTCGATCTCAGTGATCGCGGCTTCGGCCTTTCCGCCGCCGACCGCCGAGACCATGACGGTTCCGTCTTCTTCGACCTCGATGGTGGCGCCGGTCATTTCCTGAATGCCGCGAATGGTCTTGCCGCCGGGGCCGATCAGTTTGCCGATCTTTTCCGGGTCGATCTTGATGGTCAGCAGGCGCGGCGCAAAAACGCTGATGGAACCGCGCGGGGCGGGAATCGCTTCTTCGATTTTGGCGATCAGTTGCAGGCGGGCGGTCCTGGCCTGTGCGAAGGTTCGCTTGCACAGGTCGAGCGTCACGCCGCGCGTTTTGAGGTCGAGCTGGATGCCGGTGATGCCCTTTCTGGTCCCGGCGACTTTGAAGTCCATATCGCCGAAGTGATCTTCTTCGCCGAGAATGTCGGTCAGCAGCATCTGCTTGCCGTCCTCTTCGACCAGACCGATGGAGATGCCTGCGACGGTGTTGGCGATGGGCACGCCGGCGTCCATGAGCGCCAGGCACCCGCCGCACACGCTGGCCATCGAACTCGATCCGTTGGATTCGAGAATCTCGCTGACCAGACGAATGGTGTAGGGGAACTTTTCAACCGCGGGCAACACGCCGGCCAGCGATCGCTCGGCCAGTGCGCCGTGACCGATTTCACGTCGGCTGGGGCCGACGACGCGCTTGGCCTCGCCGGTGCAGAAAGGCGGGAAATTGTAGTGCAGCATGAACTTCTGCGAATACTCCTCGGCCAGGCCATCGACGATCTGTTCGTCCTTGCCGACGCCGAGCGTGCAGGACACCAACGCCTGCGTTTCGCCGCGGGTGAAGACGCCCGAACCGTGGGCACGCTTCAGCACGCCCAACTCAATGCCGATCTGACGAATCTCGTCGCCCTTGCGACCGTCGGTGCGGCGGCCTTCGAGGATGATCCGGCGGGTGACGGCTTCCTCGATCGCGTCAAAGCAACTCTTCACCAGCTTGCGTTTATCAAGGATCGCCTTGTATTTGGCGAAGCTGACCTCGGCCCCCTCGGCGGGAACCGCGGCCACCTCATCCAGATAATCGCTGTAAACCTTCGCCACCGCTTCCTGACGCGCCAGTTTGCCTTCGGTGCGTTTGGCGGCGGTGAGTTTCGGCGTGATCGCGGCGCTGACCTGTTTGAACAGTTCATCGCTCGCCACGTGCAGTTCGGCTTTCTTTTCCTTGCCGGCCTTGGCGACCAGTTCGTCGATCATGTCGAGAATGGTCTGAATGTGCTTGTGGCCGAACTCCATCGCGGCCAGCACGTCTTCTTCCGACACTTCACGCGAGCCGACTTCGATCATATTGATGCCGTCGCGGTGGCCGGACAGCACCAGTTCGATGTCGGAGTATTCGAGTTGCGCGATGGTGGGATTGATGACCCACTGGCCCTCGACCCGGGCGACGCGGACGGTGGCGATCGGGCCGTTGTGGGGGATGCTGCTGATGGCGACGGCGGCGGCGGCGGCGACACCGGCCAGCACGTCGGAGTCATTCTGTCCGTCGGCCGATTCGACCCAGCATTGGACCAGCACTTCGTCGAGCAGTCCTTTGGGGAACAGCGGGCGAAGGGGGCGGTCGATCAGCCGCATGGTGAGAATTTCTTTCTGATTGGGCGCGCCTTCGCGTTTGCGGAACCCGCCGGGGAACTTGCCGGCGGCGCTGGTGCGTTCGCGGTAGTCGATCTGAAGCGGGAAGAAGTCGATGCCTTCACGGGGCGCGCCGCGCACGACGGCGGCCAGCACACTGGTATCGGCGTAAGAAGCGAAGATGGAGGCGTCGGCCTGCTTGGCCCACTTGCCGGTTTCGAGACGGAGGACGCGCCCCCCGATCTCACGTTCCACAACAATATGCGACATGTCAACTGTTCCTGTGACCCGCCGGGTGACGCGGCCCGGCCGCGCACGAAAACGGGTTTTGGTTGTGACCGGCTTGGATGACGGAAATCGACGGAAGTTGAGGGGGACAGTTGGCGGCAAGCCGCGGGTTGGGTTTTCGATTTACGATTTTCGATTTACGATTTGGATGCGACCCACCGGCGGACCGGCGACTGCATGCCTTCAAATCGAAAAACATAAATCACAAATCGAAAATTCTTCCGGGGGCTTGACGCCTACTGCCTCCCGATTCCGCCGACGCTGTTGTTCGCCGGTCGGTGATTCTTTACTTGCGAAGGCCCAGGCGGCCGATGATTTCCAGATACTTCGTGCGTTCGGTGCGCTGAAGGTACCGCAGCAGGCGGTTACGCCGACCGACCATCAGCACCAGCCCCCGGCGGCAGTGGTGATCGGCTTTGTGCGTTTTCAGGTGTTCGGTCAGCTCGTTGATTCGGCTGGTGAGCAGCGCGATCTGCACCTCGCTCGAACCCGAATCCGTTTCCGAACGCTGGTAGTCCTTGATGACTTGCTTCTTGATCGCTGTTGCCAGAACCATGCGGGGTCTTCTCCGTCGTGTCTGCGGGGCCTTTAACCGACCCCAGTGCTGTTCAGTCCGGTGATGTAAAGTCCGTTAGTCTAGCCGATGGACACCGGACGGGCAAGTGTCCTGTCTCAATAGTGTAGGAACTCAGGTTGTGGGAACTCGGGTGTAGGAAGTCGGGAAGAAAGTCGGAAGGCGGAAGTGGGAAGTCGGAAAAATTTTATACACGGCTCTTTACTTCCCACTTCCCACTTCCCACTTTCCCCCCCCCCGCTGGACAGCGGGCATTAACGCGCCTAATGTTTGATGTTTCAAACAATTCGCATTGATGCGAACTTTCGGGGAAGCTTCCGGGGTCAACTTCCGGGGGTTGAAGGACGTTCGTGATGCAGCCCAAGCCGATTGACAGCCATCTATTCATCAGTACGGTCATGCCCGCGCTGGAAAGCCGCGACGCCGACGAACTGGCGAGAATCGTCAAAAGCCGTTGGACCAAAGACCAACTGTGCGAACTGCTGACCCACGGCTCGCCCGACGCCCGCAAAGTCGTCTGCCTCACGCTCGGTCTGGTCGGCTGCAAAGAATGCACGACGTGTCTGGTTTGCGCCTTGCAGGACGCCGATCCGGTCGTCAATGAACTGGCGGAACATGCGTTGTGGTCGATCTGGTTTCGTTGCGGCAAGTGCTGCGCGATGAGTTCGTTCAAACGCGGCCTCGATGCCCTCGAGCATCACGACTACCCGCAAGCCGTCGAACATCTGACCGAGGCGACGATCCTCGATGACACCTTCGCCGAGGCGTACAACCAGCGGGCGATCGCGCACTACATGATGGAACACTGGTGCAACTGTCTGGCCGATTGCCGGCAGGCCGTGCATCGCGTGCCCGTGCATTTCGGCGCGTGGGCCGGCATGGGCCACTGTCACGCGCAGCGCGGCGAACTGGCCGACGCCGCCCACTGCTACCGCCAAACCCTCAGCATCAACCCCAAGATGCACGACATCGCCGCCGCGCTGCGCAAGATCGAACAAAAACTCCACGTCCCGGCCTGACGCCGATTCCACACCCCGAACGTCCGAAAATCTTATTTCGTCCAAAATCCTCTAACCAACCCGCAATACTGATTTTGCGATGCGG
>JBAYVY010000271.1:0-5062 GCA_041674345.1 Phycisphaeraceae bacterium
GAGAAATCGAAATCAATGTCAACACATTTTTCCCGCGCCGTTGAAAATCGTTATCGACCATTCGTGCGTGGTTGCTTGAGCGAAACCGGCCGTCGGCGATTCGTTGAATGACGAATGACGAAATCCGAATGACGAATCAAGCTCGAAATTCAAAGTCCGAAACAAGGCGGCGAGCCGTTTTGAATTTCGGACTTCGGATTTGATTCGTCATTCGGATTTCGTCATTCGTCATTTCCACCCGACCCGTTCCGTGTTGTACGTCGGCGAGAAAACCCCTACAATTCCCGCTTCAAACCCACCCTCCGATTTGCGAGAACCCATATGACAAAGCCGCTTCACACACCCATGGTCGTCATCGTCCGCGATGGTTGGGGAACCAACCCGCATCCCGAACACGACAAGTTCAACGCCGTGAAACTCGCCGCCACGCCCCGTTGCGACGCGCTGAAAAAATCCTTCCCCTGGACCCTCATCGCCACCAGCAGCGAAGACGTGGGTCTGCCCGAAGGGACGATGGGCAACAGCGAGGTCGGCCACCAGAACATCGGCGCCGGACGCATCGTCGATCAGGAATCGGTGCGCATCACCAAGCAAATCCGCACCGGCGAGTTCTTCCAAAACCCCGCGCTGGTCAACGCCGTCCAACGCGCCAAGGCCAACGGCAAGACCGTTCACATCCTCGGCATCGCCTCCGACGCCGGTGTGCATGGCCTGCTCAATCACCTCTACGCCTGCGTCGAACTGTGCAAAAAACAGGGCGTTTCCAGGGTCGCCCTGCACCTGCTGACCGACGGCCGCGACACCGGCCCGTACACCGGCAAGGGTTTCCTGGCCGGCATCGAAAGCAAGCTCAAAGAAATCGGCGTGGGCAAGGTCGCCAGCATCTGCGGCCGCTACTGGGCGATGGACCGCGACAACCGCTGGGAGCGCGTGAAACGTGCCTACGACCTGTTCACGGGGCGCGGCGAGGAACTGCCGAACTTCAAAACCGCCGCCGAGGCGATGCAAAATTACTACGACAATCCGACCAACGACTCGCAGAACGGCGACGAGTTCGTCACGCCGCGCACCATCGGCGATGACGCCGCTTCCACCCGCATCCGCGACGGCGACACGGTCATTTTTTACAACTATCGCGGGGATCGGCCCCGTGAGATCACGCGGGCGTTCATGCAGGACGACTTCTTCGGCAACGTCAAACCCTCGCCGGAGTCGGGCAACAAGGGCTTCGACCGCGGGCCGAAGCTGGACCTGGCATTTGTGTGCATGACGGCTTACGAGGAAGTGTTCACGACGTTTCCAGGGTTGACGGTGGCATATGTGAAGCCGCCGAAGATGGTGAACATCGCGGGGCAATACATCGCCTCGTTGGGGTTGAAGCAGTTTCGTTGCGCGGAGACGGAGAAGTTTCCGCACGTGACGTTTTTCTTCAATGATTACCGGGATGAGCCGTTTCCGGGGGAGGATCGCACGATCATTCCGAGCGCGAAGGTGGCGACTTACGATTTGCAGCCGGAGATGAGCGCCCCCGGCATCCGGGATGCGG
The DNA here is from genome assembly GCA_041674345.1 of Phycisphaeraceae bacterium. Taxonomy (GTDB): domain Bacteria; phylum Planctomycetota; class Phycisphaerae; order Phycisphaerales; family Zrk34; genus JBAYVY01. Next base: position 1,547 of record JBAYVY010000271.1, read on the forward strand.
TGCTGGAGGCGTTGGACAAGGATTATGCGTTGATCGTGGTGAACTTCGCCAACGGGGACATGGTGGGTCACACGGGCAAACTCGACGCGGCGATCAAGGCGATCGAGACGGTGGATGCGTGCGTCGGTGCGGTGGTGGACAAGACGCTGGCGAAGGGCGGGCAGTTGATCGTGACGGCGGACCACGGGAATGCCGAGCAGATGTTCGACCCGGAGACCAACGCTCCGCACACGGCCCACACGCTTTACACGGTGGAGTGCATTCTGGTCGATCAGCGGCTGAAAGCGGACATGAAGCTGCGTGAAGGGGGAAGGTTGGCGGACATCGTGCCGACGGCGATGAAGATGATGGGCCTGTCGCAACCGAAGGAGATGACGGGTGAGAGTTTGATGTGAGTGGGCTGACCCATCCCGGCCAAGCCGAGTACGGCATGGCCGGGCTTGGGGAGCATGACAAAAAGCCCGACCATGGCCGTCTTCGGCCTTGGTCGGGATGGGAACGGGTGGGTGTTTATGTCGCACACTTGGCGCTGGTACCACACGCAGATTTGGCTGTACGGTCACTGGCTGCCGGGTGATGAACGAGGGTTTCGCAGTCGGAATCATCGCATCCATAGCGGCGGCGATTGATCGGGGAGAAAGTCATCCGCTGGTTTTCGCTCAAGTCGATCGCGCTGGCGGCGATCAGCGTGGGTGGGGCACATACGCATCTGCTTCGCATGTTGCCTGCCAAAGAAGAAGACGCGACCGTCGGCAAGATCAAACGCTATGTTTCATTGGAAGCGGGTCGAGCCGATGCGAGCTTGCCGTCACATCTGTTCGCGGCATATGGGGAGCCGCGACCCGTGAAGGATTTTGAACGTTTCCGTTCATGCCATCAATATGTGACTGTGAAACACGCCGAGGAAGGTGCGTGGGTGTGGGGCGTGATAACGGAAGAATTGGTGAGATTGTGGGGATGATTCCGGCTTGATCCCGGCCAAGGCCTAAGAAGGCCATGACCGGGCTTGTTGTTGGTCATGAAGCCCGGCCATGCCGTCTTCGGCTTGGCCGGGATCACGGATGACGGCGAACCACGAATCGTGTTAAACTGACCCCCAGTCCTTTGCAGGAGCATGACCGAAACATGGGCCAGACCATTGACACATTCAAGACCGGCGAGCGCGTCCGCATCACTCAGCAGATTCCCCAGCGTGACGGCGATTGCTGGACCAGCATCCTCGAAGGCGCCGTCGTCCGGTTTGAACAGGCGAAAACCGGCTCGTGGTATGCCCATGCCAAACACGAACGGCTGTGGCTGGACCGGCTGACGATCCGCAAGGATGATGGCGAGATCAGCGTGGCGAATCTGGATCGCTACACGCATGTCGAACGCGGTTGAGCAAGTCCCCTATCGGGAGGCCTATCGTGGAACTCGGTGTCACAGGCGTCATGCTGCCGGACCTGGATTTCGCCGGGCAGATCGCGCTTTGCCGTGAACTGGGCGTGAAGTTTTACCAATACCGGCCGCGCATCATCCCCGACGATCAGCGCGGCAAGCCGTTCGACAACTGGGGCAATCACAAGTTCGATCTGACGCCCGAACGCTTTCGCAACGAGGGCAGGCAACTGACGGCCCAACTGCGCGGGGCGGGCATGGAACCGTGGGGTTCGACGCCGAATCTGACGGTGGATATGGACGACGAGGAAATCCGCCTGCACATCGAAGGCGCGGTGGCGGCGGACCTGCGTTGCGTGCGGTGCAATCCGCCGGCGTATCCGCGACAGCCGTTCGATTACGCGGCGTTCCTCGATCACGTCGTCAGCCGATACGCATATGTGATCGACCGCATCAGTTGGCCGATGGGCATCAAGTTGTTGATCGAGACGCACGCCGGTTCGTTGGCCAGCGCGCCGGGACTGGCGTGGAACCTGGTGCATCATTTTTCCCCGAACCGCATCGGCGTGATTTTCGACCTGCCGAACTTCGCCATCGAGGGCGGCGTGACGCCGCATCTGGCGGTGTCGGTCCTCGGCCCGTACATCGACTGTTGCCACGTCGGCGGAGCGCGCCGGGCGGATCGACCGCAACGCGATGAGTTCGGCACCCGGTTGATCGACCGCGCTTTTTGCGCCATGACCGAAAGCGACGCGCATGTGCCGGCGTACCTGAAGGCGCTGAAGGCCGTGGACCTGAATCCCCCACTGTTGATCGAAGATTATGAACCCGGCCTGTCGGGAACGGATCGCTTGCGCCGCGGCGTGAAGTATTTGCGACAAGTCATGGGGAAATGACGAATGACGAAGCTCGAATGACGAATCAAGCTCCAAATCCAAAATTCCAAACCCATGAACACGCCGCGCCTGTTGTTTGAACATTGGAATTTGGACATTCATTCGTCATTCGGATTTCGTCATTCGTCATTTACCTGCAAAGCCCCGCCGACAACATTAGTCGCCGACGGGGCGCGATCAGGCCGAAGTTTACATGCCTCATCCTTCCCGCTTCCCATCCACCTCAACGCTACGATTCAGCCCCCGTGTGACGCCAATGCCGCGCATGAAAAACCGCCCGACGTGCGCCGGGCGGTCGTGTTGGTGAATCTGGGTTGTAAGCTGGGTAATTTCGCGGCGGCTCAAAACTGATTCAGCGGTTTGATCCACGCCACTTGCGCGCATTCCAGCACCAGGTGGTCGTGCTTTTTGAACACGCCCCAGCGACCGGCTTTTTTCAGGTAATCCGCGGTATTCATGCCGCCGTCGCCGTCGTGGTGATGATCGGCATCGTGCATCACGACGACGTGTTCGTTGACCTCATGGCAGCGCCCGACGTAAATCGTGCCGTCGCGTGTTTGCATAGCGATGGTTACGCCGTGCCATTCGCCGAGATGGTCGTGGAAGGTGCCCATCAGCAGATTTCGTCGAACACTTCCGTCATGTCTTTGGCGATGTCATGGGCGGAGCGGCCCTCGATCCGGTGGCGCGCGATGTAATCGACGAGTTGGCCGTCCTTCATGATGATGATCGATGGGCTGCTGGGCGGCAGTTCGGGGAACCGGCCTCGCACCGCGGCGGTCGCCTCGGTGTCCTGCCCGGCGAAAACGGTGACGACGTGATCGGGCTTCTTCGCGTGCTGGAGCGCCAGCGCCACCGCCGGTCGCGCCATGCCCGCGGCACATCCGCACACGCTGTTGATGACGATCATCGACGCGCCGGCGGCATCGGCGAAAAATGCCCGCACATCCTCCGCCGTGCGAAGTTCCCGTACACCGATGCGGACCAAATCTTCACGCATCGGGCGAACCATCAATTCGGGATAGGGCATGAGGCAGCTCCTTGTTGTGTTCGTGCTTGATTGAGGCGGTCAATCGTAGTCCCCCGCCCGACGCATTTCCACCGCGACCCCGATGCGCACCGCCGGGGGGGTGCATGACAGTTTTCGCGGGGGGATAGCCGACAAGATGTAGTGGTGGGTCGCCCCGGACGGCGATCCGACGGCAGCCAACGAGCAAGGAGGTTCCATCATGGCGGCACGGAC
>JBAYVY010000272.1:0-5035 GCA_041674345.1 Phycisphaeraceae bacterium
ACCACGCGGGGGCGTCATCGTGATCGTAGTCGTAATCGTAATCGAAACCTGTCATTTGAATTGCCGATTACGACTACGATTACGATCACGAAAAGATGACCCGCGTGGACTGTCATGCGCCCGTCCCCGCAACATCCTGCGATAGTTTCGTTCGAGATCGCGGAGGGATTGTTTGGCGAGTTGCGCGAGATTTCGTGGATCGCCCGCGATACGAGTTTTGCCGGTCGCCTTTCTCGCGGTGATTCCCAGCAGGATGACGTGCGCCTTACCGCTTTTGCCCGACACGGCATTGATCCGGCACACCCGGGTCTGGGGGCAAGGGTTGTCCCATCGATAGAGATATATTCTGGCTCGCATCAGTTCAATAAACTGAATCAGCCCTTCCCAGCCGACCAAGGCGTCAGGCAATATGGGGGGACCATCATACCAGTCGCCAATATTTTCATTGCCGATGACCGGGACCGTCGCGATTCGGCCGTCGTCCCAAACGATTTCATAGCGAGCGCACTCCTCACCATCAGGGGTAAAGCATGAGGTATGAAGAAAGTATAATTGGGTACAAAACGCATCGACGCGGATGCCGTCGATCCGGTTGGCCCAACGCGGATTGTGTTTTCCCGCCAAGCCGATCGCATTGGGCCGGGCGAGCGGCAGGATATCGAACGACACGCCGCGGGATATGACTTTCCCGGGACGAAGATTGAGTCGAGCGACCCGATCAGGAATCAACTGGTCATATGTGGCATTGGCGTAAGGCGTGAGATCGATTCTCTTATCCTTGCCGGGCAGCAGGCCACGCATCAACAGATGAGTGTGAAAATGCTCGAGCTGGCGTGTGGCCTTGTAATAATCAAGCCCCGCCAGGGTCAGTTCCATGCACTGCGGGTTTTTTCGCACGGAAGCCAACGCTTTGCCAGCGGATTGTTCCAGTTTACCGAGGTCGGTCGAAGCCGCGAGTTGCGAATCCAGACACCAGCCGGGGGGGTGGGGGGAGAAGGCCGCGGAATCAAATCGCTGCGCGAAATCGACGAATTTCCCGCCGCTTCCATAATAGACATCATCAAAGCATCGCAGGTGTTTCGTGAAATTTTCTTTGCGCACGTGCCAGGAGAAATCGCCCGCGCATGCGATGCTGTGCCAGGAACTCAGCACTGTTTGATAGCCGCTCCAGAACGTGTGTAAAAGGCCGAAGCCGCCGGCTTTTTTCACCGCTTCGGAGAACGACCGGGTGTTGGCATAACGTCCGTAATATCCCGTGTGCGGCATAGGCCGATCACACGGACTTCCCGCGGTACTCCCGATCGTCGTGAATCCCTTGTCCACCCAATAGCGGGTGTACGGATACGGGGTGAAATCCGGGGCGGTGGCGGGCTGAATCCAGTAGTGTTCAAACTCCCTGCGAATGTCGGGAGGTTGTTGATCCATATCCTGTCGCATCAGGGGGCCGTGCAGCCCCCGTGTTGACTTCCACCTCGGCTTGTCGATGCTCCCGTATTCCCAGTCGATCACCACCACACGCTTGTCATACTGCGTCAGTTGCTGAGGATATTGCACAAGCATGTCATGCCACATCATGGGTGTGAAGCCGCGATCCAGCATCCAACCCGTCAGGTCCGAGTAATAACGATGGAACAGTTCGCCCATCCGATTCCCATCCGCGTAAGGTTTGCACCTGGGACAGAACTTCCCGGAACGGAAAGTCTCGTCACCGGTGACATTGGCGAAACGGGCGTCATGGTGGACTTCCAGCACCTCCGTCCAAATGTCTTTGATGAACTTTAATGAAGCGGGGTTGGAAGGGCACAGGTCGGAAATCGAACCGGGAATCTCCCGCAGATGTTTGAGTTGTTCGCAGCGCAGATAGTTCTCCTGATGGCCGAGGGAATCGATCAGCGGAATGACATCGACAAAATGCTCCCGCGCGGCCTCGACGATGCTTCGGCACTGATCCTTGGTCAGCGAATAGGGCTGTTTCAGAAACGGGAAACGATCCCATGTAAAAGCGTCGTCGTACTCTATCGTGAATGAATTCAGCTTGAAATACGCCAGGCCCCGAACCCATTCCAGCAACTTCCTGAAAGGCGGCATATGTCCGCCAAGCATCAGGTGTGCACCGCGAAATTCCAGATCAGGCCAATCACTGATGTCGATGCACGCCACCGACGATTTTCCGTCGAGGTATTGACGAAGCGTGGTTAATCCATAGAAAATACCTTTGTCGGTATTGGCGGTGATCGCGATTCCTTCGGGACGAATCCGAAGGGAATAGGCATCATCCATCAAAGCCGGCTTCAAAGTTTTTGGGACGCCGACCGGCCGACCAAACAGCAGCGACAACGTGGAATGCCCGATCTCATCGACACGCCGGACAGACCTGCCCAGCGAACATATCGCGGACTGTATTCGAGGATCCGTCGAAGCATTGAATACGCTTAATGCGTCGCCGGGAACAAATCGTCCCGCGACCGATACGCATTTCCTGGGAAGCGGGATAAGAGATATCGATGTCATTCGGATGACTCCTTCGCACTCTTCACTCACGCAATGTTCGCGATTATTCCCGGTTGTCCTCAACATCAACCCGGTCAATGCGTTGGGCGAACCGGCTCTTGCCGCTGACGGCGATGACCACCGGAATGGCGTTGCCTTGGGTGATCGCCTTGATGGACGCTATTTCAAGATTTGGCTTGGGGTTGACCCATTCACTAAGATAGACGCCCTTATCGCCATCACGATAGACAACCCGCCCATTGGGACAGTCTCTGCCCATCCACCAATCGGCCAGGTCGATGTGGTTTTTCATGGCGATGGTTTCCGTTTCGCCGTTGCGGTATTTGACTTCATACTCCAGAACCACATCGCCTTTGCCGGCCTTCACCCACAGGAGGGTGTGCAGGAAAAACAGTTTGTCCAGCTTTTTGTCAACAGCGATCTCGGATGATTCCCTGGGGAAATAGTCGCGGGTCGGCCCGGCCAGCACAATGCATGATTTGCCCTGATTTCCAGCCGGATCGATGATATCAAAGGGAACTCCGCCACCGAGCGAGGATCGGCCGGTTGGAATGTTTCGCAGGTCGTGACTCGCGCCGTAATCAGTCCATCCTCCCTGTTTGTCGCCTTCGACTTCATCCGCGAAGCCGCGGTTGACAGCCGATTTGATATCAATGTAAACAACATCCTTCGCCTCAATCCCCACCGTGTGGGTGACAGGCACATCGGTATTCTTCGTCGCCGCGGCATATGGGGAAATGGCGTCGGACAGGATGTAGCTCAACATATTTCCAACGTATCGGGTGATCGTGGCATCTTTTCCAAAACGATCGGTCGTCGAAATCATTGAAATAAGGTATTCACCGTCGCCGATCCTGCGATCGTTAATCACCGATCTGACGCCGCCGGGGTCTCGATTGTCTCCCACGGCCGCTAGGGAAAGGAATCCGTCGTTCAATTCCAGACAGGTTTCAAACAATCCGCCTTGTTGTCCGGCGGGTGATTCCCATATCATTTCGTCCTCAATGCCGTTGAAGATCGGATGTTTTTTGTGGAAATGCTCCACAAAGGAGCTTTTCGCCAGCAGCATGATGCGTTCATCATTCACCCAGGGCAGACTCCCGGCCACGCACTGCTCGAACATGAGCAGGCGACCGCCGTTTTTGAGCCACTGGTTAAGTGTTTTGCCGCTTTCAAACACTGTGCCGTCAAGTGAATTGGCACCGATGATCAGCACGTCGTAGTCGGCCAGATGGTCGAACCCCCTGATCGGCTGGAACGGAATTTTGAGCGTCTTGAGAATGTCGCTGGTACTCTTCATCCCAAGGCCGGCGAACCGCGTGGGGACCGCGTCGTACAGAGCCACCTTGCGGGCGGAATAAGTCGTGATCCGATCCCGTGCCGCGAGGATGAAGATGTCGTAACTGTTTTCCGCGATTTTCCGGTCGCCGGCGAAGAGATAGGTTTCGACGACATGTTTGCCGGACGCGGCATTTGCCGGGGCGGACAGCTTGAACGGCAATTCGACCATCCGGCCCTGGGGAATCGCGATGCCTTTTCGAGTCAGCAGTTCCGCGGCCCGGCCCTGTGGATCGCGGAGTTGAACCCGCAGGTCCACCGTTGCATCCTTTTCCGAATCGTTGACGATATGGATCGGTGCCGGGGTGTCGGTACCGCTCAACAAATGCGGATTGTCGATGCGCATCAGCAACTGCACGGGATAGAACGCCATGCGGAAAGAATAGACTGGTTCCGCGATGGCCAGGCCGGCCGGACCCTCGGGCCACGGCTCGACGTTGGCACCAGGTAAAACATTATTCTTGTCATAAATCCGACGAATCACATCGGTGGGCAACGTGTTAAGGGAAACCCCATCGGTGATATCCTGGTGGTAGCGGAACATCTCCAGGTAGCGTTTAACCGTCAGATAGCTTTTGCGTTCCCGATATGCCGGCATATCGGTCAGGTAGGGGCGCAGACCACCGGCGTTGACGCTCAGGCGAACGAAACTCCGAAAGATATTGTCTTCGGTAAGTTTTCTGATGAAATCGGTCTTGTCAAAATGTTCTTTTCGCAACTCCAGGGTAAAGACGTTCGTGTTTTGCGGATGCAGTCGATAGTCAGCGATCTGACCGGTTTCCATGTTCACGAACGGGCGCGCGGCGTGGAACTTCTTGTTGATGAGTTCCCGCGTGTTTTCGAGATAGGTATGGACATCCTGCCAGCAGCCATATGGCACGCCGATGTACTGGTGGTCATCGACGAAATCAACATTAACATCGTGGCGATACGTCGGTCGGCCGGTCGAGCCGCTGGTCGGTCGGTTCTGTAAATCGGCCGCCTTCCGGGCTTGTTGATATTTTCGATGATGGGATCAAAACTGTAACCGGACGGGAGTACATGATCGTACAGTTCGTTCATATATACCTCACGCGGCCAATAGTTGAATATCGTTGAACATCTGCAAGTTGAGCGTGAGGGTGAGCGTGAGGGTGCTTTTCAATTTGTCCCGATGGCGTGTGTTGACCGCGGCCAGCGAGTCGCG
>JBAYVY010000273.1:0-5013 GCA_041674345.1 Phycisphaeraceae bacterium
ATCCCCATCACCCACTGAACGGGGGGCCGGGGGCCGGGGAATTGTATTTTCAGCGCATCGCACCAACCGGCTCCGCCTCTTCCCCTAATCCCCAATCTCTAGTCCCTGGTCCCTCCCTATACCGGTTGCGGGACTTTTTCCTGCGGTGCTTGTTTTCGGATCGCGCGGACCTGCGGCCAATCGGTGAGCGGTTGACGCGGGCCGTTGGACATGCTGATGGTCAGATCGGCCTGTTCGTCGCGGGCGATGTGCAGGGGGCCGCGCACCTGGTCGAGGAACGTGACGACCTGCGAACCGCAGATGAAGGTGACGCCCGGCCCGATCAGCCCGGCGACATGCACATCGACCTTGCGTTGCTTTTCCAGTTGCGCGCGAAGCATCTCGATGCGTAGTTCGATCTGATGATCCATCGCATGGAGTTTGATTTTGCGGCTGAGCAGCGCGGGGCTGGCCGAGGGACCGACCGCGTCGATCAACGCCTGCAATTGCGTGAGCATTTCAGCGCCTTCGCGGCGTTGCTGTTCCTGTTGGGCGATGTTCTGTTCCATCGCCGGGACGTGGCCGAGGTCGATGATGGTGGTGACCGCGGCCATTGAGCCGATGCGGACCAGATGGATCGCATCGCAGCATCGCAGGATTCCGCCGAGCAGCGCGGCCTTGGGGGACTGCACGATGCCTGTGACCGCCAGTTCGCAGCCGATGATTTCGCGTTCGACTTCGAGGTTGCCGGTGACGGTGCCGACGACGTTGTCCAGATAGCGGGCGATCAGGTGGCCGCCGACCCGTACGTGGCCGCGTTCTTTGGCGGCCATGCCGCCGAGCGCGCGCAGATCGCCGCCGACGTCGATCGCGGCGGCTTCGATGACTTGTTTGATTTCGACGTTGCCGGTGGCGCGAACCACGAAACGGTCGCACACGCCGCCGCCGATCTGCACATCGCCTTCAAAGCGGATATTGCCGGTGGAGAAATCGACCGAGCCGGGCACGGCCAGCAGCGGGTCGATGCGGAGGGCCTGGCCTTCCAGGAGGACGACGCCGGGGTGCGCGGCGCGGCAGATGCCGTCGTTGTCGCAAGCCACGGAGGGCGCGAGATTGACCGCCGCGGGTTTACCGGGATTGGGTGGCAGTTCCGCGCCGCGCAGGTCCAGACCCGGCGTGCCGTCGGTCGGCGGATGGATGCGCGCGAACGCCTGGTCCTTCGCCACCGTAACGAACGCGGAGCGATTGTAGTGATCGACCTGACCGGCGGCGGAATCTTCGATGCGCCGGGTCGGGTCCATGCCCTCGTACCATTCGAGCCGACCGTTCTCGCCGTGAACCGCCGGGACGCCCGCCAGTTCCAATTTCCCCTCGGTCAGCGGATCGTCGTGGTAAAGTTTGACGCAATCGGCCAGAAGATCGCGGGGGATGCACCGCTCGGCGATGCCCGCTTTTTTCAAATGTTCGACGCACACCTCGTCGGTGATCTGCGCGATGTCCATGCCCGGCCGCAAGCGCAGCGCCGCGTGCATGGCGTTGGGCGCCAACTCGACGATCAGTCCTTTGTCCAGCGGAATGGGTGTTTGCTCAGCCATAAAGTCACAACCATCGCCCGCATCGCCGCCAACGGGATGCAAGGGATCGCGTGTTGGCAAATATCGACCAAATGGTAGGTGAACGTGAGGAGGAAATGACCAAACTCCAATGACGAATGACCGGGGGGAATGACCAAACTCCAATGACGAATGACCCAATAAATGCCAATCACCCATGACCAATCCCAAACGCGGATGTCTCCACCGTTGGGTCCATTGGTCCTTGAGCATTGGAGTTTCTTTGGTCATTCGTCATGGGTGTTTGGTCATTGACTGCATGATTGGCCCTTTTCGCCGCCTCACCTCTACAATATCCCCATGCCCCTCCCCCGCGTCATGCTGCACATCGACATGGACGCCTTTTTCGCGTCGATTGTGCAATGGGACTCACCGGAACTGCGGGGCAAGCCGGTGCTGGTCGGGCATGACGGGCCGCGCGGCGTGGTGTGTGCCGCCAGCTACGAAGCGCGTCCGTTCGGCTGCCGCTCGGCCATGCCGATGGTCGTCGCCAAACGGATGTGTCCGCAGGCGGTGGTCGTTCCCGTGCCGGGCCGGCGCGTACGCGAATGTTCCGGGCGACTGTTTGAACTGTTGCATGAACTGTGCCCGCTGGTCGAGCCGCTGAGCGTTGATGAAGCGTTCGCCGACATGACCGGCACGCAACGACTGTACGGTTCGCCGGAACAAATCGCGCGGAGGATCCGCGCGAAGATTCACGAACGGTTGTCCCTGACCGCATCGGTCGGCGTGGCACCGAACAAGTTTCTCGCCAAACTCGCCAGCGACATGAACAAGCCCGACGGCCTGACGATCACGCCGACCAATCCCGACGCCATCGCACAATGGCTCGCCCCCCTGCCCATCGGACGGATGTGGGGCATCGGCCAAGTCACCGAGGGCAAATTACTCCAGCGCGGCGTTCGCACCATCGGTGACCTCCAACGCCTCGATCCCGCGATCTGGCCGCTGTGGTTCGGCAATGACGCCGAACACTTCCGCAACTTATGCTTCGGCATCGACGACCGGATCATCGTGCCCGATTCGCAGGCCAAGAGCATCGGCCACGAGCAGACCTTCGACCAGGACATCGCCGCGGCGCGCGAGGTTCGCCGCGTGCTGGCGCAACAGACCGAACAGGTCGGCCGCCGTCTGCGAAGGCTCGGCCTGAAAGCCGGTCGCGTCACCGTCAAAATCCGCTTCGGCGACTTCCAAACCATCACACGATCTGTCACGCTCGACCCGATGACCGACGCCTCGCTCACGCTGTGGGAAGCGGCGAAAAACCTCTTTGAAACCTGGGCCAACCGCGACTTCCACCCCGTGCGACTGATCGGCATGACCGCCGCGGCGCTGAGCGATTCACCGGGCCAGCTCGGTCTGTTCGACCAGCCGTCGCGGCAACGGCTCAGCCGGGTCGATCACGCGATGGACCGCATCTCGCAAAAGTTCGGCGGCAACGCCATCACACGCGGCTCCACCCTCCCCGAATCCTGAAACCCTGAACCCCCCCTTCCCTTTTGACGATGCGATCCCAGCGGCGATGATGTTTGCCCATGACCACCACTTCCAATGCGTCCGTTGAACGCTTGCTGCTCGACGAAGACTTCATCGCGGCCCTGAATCCCGCCCGGCATATCCATGAACGCGGCCGGTGGCCCTGCGAACTGGTGAGTATCGACCCGTCGCCCGCCGAGCCGTTCATCGCCGCGTACCGTTGCCGGTTCACACTCACGCAACTCACCACCTTCCGTCTGCACCTGACCGCCGACGAGCGTTACGATCTGTACCTCGACGGCCAACTGATCGGTCGCGGCCCCGAACGCGGCGAAGGCGGGGGCTGGACCCCGGTCAAAACCGTCATGCCCATCCTTCGCTCCGCCAACGACTGGCGCGACTGGGGCTTCGGCACGCCGATGCTGCGGCCCTCGATTCTGCCGGCCATGCGCGAAACCGATCGGCACGTCGGCCGGGTTCGACACATCGACGCCCCCGCGATCACCGCCGATGACACGCAAAACAACCGTTCCGCCTGGCACGCGCGGCTGCTCGATCAGCGCCCGCTGGTTCCCGCGCCCGTGCTGGCCGACAACGATCTGCCATGCGAACACGCCGCATGGAACGCATTGCTGCGCGATCGGCAACCGCTGCTCATCGCGCCGCGCACGCTGCGACGGGTCATCATCGACCTGGACGATTACTACTGCGCCTATCCGCTGTTGCAAGTCAGCGGCGGAGCGGGGGCCGATGTGTATTGGCAATGGGCCGAATCCTTGTTCACCCGTATTGACGATCATCAATATCCGCATCCGAAACACAATCGCGGCGAAATTGAAAATAAGGTCTTTCCCGGCATATGCGATTGGTTTGAACCCGACGGCGCGGCGCATCGGCTGTTCACTCCGCACTGGTAACGTTCGGGTCGGTATTTGCAGATCATTGTGCGAACCGCCGACGCGCCGCTGACCCTCGAACGCATCGCGTTGCGGCAAACCGGCTACCCGCTGGACGATCACAGCAACTTTGATTGCAGCGATGCCCGTTATCGCGCCGCATGGCCGATGATGGTGCGCGCGATGCAAATGTGCAGCCACGAACATTACATGGACTGCCCGTACTACGAACAACTGATGTACGTCGGCGATTCGCGGCTGGAGGCGCTGACGACCTATTGCATGACGACCGATGCGATGCTGCCCCGCAAGGCGATTGAAACTTTCGGATACTCGCGGCTGACGGGCGGCCTCACCCGGTCGCGCTATCCCTGCCGCACCTCGCAGATCATCGCGCCGTTCTCCCTGTGGTGGGTCGGCATGGTCTATGACCACGCCCTGTGGCGCGATGACCCGGCCTTCATCCGGCGAATGTTGCCCGGTGTTCGAGGCGTACTCGACGCATTCGCGATGAAACTGAACGACGAAAACCTGCTCGAACCGCACGATGGCTGGAACTTCGTCGATTGGGTCCACGGCCACGACTGGCTGCGCGGCTGCCCGCCCGAAGGCGAATCGCGCCCCACCGCCACCATCACCATGCAGTTCGTGCTCGCCCTGCTGCGCACCGCCGAGGTGGAACAAGGGCTGGGCGAATCCGTCATGGCGCAACGATGGAACCAACTGGCGCGGCGGGTGTCCGACGCGGCGTTCGCGGCGTTCTTCGATTCGGATCGCGGCTTGTTCGCCGAATCCGACGATCACCGCCATTTCACCGAACACGCCCAGTGTCTCGCGCTGTTGACCGGGCTGCTCGACGAGCGTTCGGCCACGCGCTTGTTTGAAGGTTGGCGAACCGCGACCGATTTAGCGCCTTGTTCGATTTATTGTAACCGTTCACGGGTGATCGCCGTTTTTGAGCCAAAAACGAATGTTTGTCGAAAAATGGTCGAACATTGGCTCGTCTTACCGCCGTTTTTGAAGCAAAATCGAGGCTTTTTGACCCCGTG
>JBAYVY010000274.1:0-5013 GCA_041674345.1 Phycisphaeraceae bacterium
AAGCCGATTGTAGATGGGACGGGGTGAAGAGGGCAAGCGAATTGTTGACGCGGAAACGGGGTGCAATTCGGCCTCGCAATTCGGCCTCGTCGCTCATCGCTTCCTCTTTCGCTACAATACAGGTTCATACCACCATGAAAATTCGCAACTTCTCCATCATCGCGCATATCGACCACGGCAAGAGCACCCTCGCTGACCGCATGTTGCTCCACGCCGGTGCCATCACCCAACGCGACTTCCGCAATCAAATCCTCGACGACATGGACCTGGAGCGGGAGCGAGGCATCACCATCAAGGCCTCGGCCGTCACGATTCATCTGAATCACAACGGCGAAGATTACATGCTCAACCTCATCGACACGCCCGGCCACGTCGATTTCCACTACGAGGTCTCCCGCGCCCTGACCGCTTGCGAGGGGGCCGTCCTCGTCGTCGATGCCACGCAGGGCGTCGAGGCGCAAACCGTCGCCAACACCTACAACGCCGTCGATCACAATCTTGAAATCATCCCGGTGCTGAACAAGATCGACCTGCCCAGCGCCCACGCCGACGAAGTGGCGATGGAAATTGAATCCGTGCTCGGTTTCGATGCCGCGTCCTGTCTGCATGTTTCGGCCAAAAGCGGCCTGGGCGTGCCCGAGCTCATGGCCGCGATCTGCGACCGCCTGCCCGGTCCCAGGGGCGATGCCGATGCTCCCACGCAGGCCCTGATCTTCGATTGCGTTTACGACGACTACCGCGGTGTCATCATCTACGTCCGCGTCATGAACGGTCGCCTGAAAGTCGGCGACCAAATCCGCATGATGCGCGCCGGCCGGGTCTATCCCATCACCGGCCTGGGCAAAAACACCCCCCGACTCACGCAGGTCGATTCCCTCGAAGCCGGCGAAGTCGGGTATCTCTTCGCGTCCATCAAATCCCTCGATGAAGTCAACATCGGCGACACCGTCACGCTCGAAAAAAATCCCGCCGCCGAGCCATTGCCCGGCTACCGCGAACCCCAACGCGTCGTCTTCTGCGATTTCTACCCCACCGGCGACAGCGACTACGACGACCTCCGCGACGCCATCGAACGCCTCCGCCTCAATGACGCATCCTTCACCTTCGCCCCCGAATCCAACGAAGCGCTCGGCTTCGGCTTCCGCTGCGGGTTCCTCGGCCTGCTCCACATGGACATCATCCAGGAACGCCTCGAACGCGAAGGCCACGTCGAAATCATCCAGACCGCCCCCACGGTGACCTATCAGATTTTGAAAACCGATGGCGAAGTACTCGACATTCACAACCCCGCCGAGCTGCCTGATCCCTCCATCATCGCCGAGATTCGTGAACCCATCGTCAAACTCGAAATCATCTGCCCCAACGAAAACATCGGCGACCTGATGAAACTCTGCGAAGCCCGACGCGGAACCTATCGCAAGCAGCAGTTCCTCTCCGAAACCCGGCAGATTCTCGAATACGAACTGCCGCTGAACGAAATCATTTTCGACTTCTTCGATAAACTCAAATCCATCACACGCGGCTACGGCACGATGGATTACGAAATCACCGGCTACCGGGCTGACAACCTCGTCAAAGTCCAGATCATCGTCAACGGCAAACCCGTCGATTCGCTCAGCTTCATCTTCCACCGCGACAAAGCCGAGCAGCGCGGACGAACCATGCTCCGCAAAATGAAAGAACACATCGCCAAGCATCAGTTCGAGATACCGCTGCAAGCCGCGATCGGCGGGAAAATCATCGCAAGAGAAACCATCAAATCCGTCGGCAAAAACGTGACGGCCAAATGCTACGGCGGCGACGTGAGCCGAAAGCGCAAACTGCTCGACAAGCAAAAAGAAGGCAAAAAGCGCATGAAACGCATCGGCTCGGTCGATATCCCGCAAGAGGCATTCATGGCGGTGCTGGAACCGGAAGATTAACTTCCGGGGATCGGCCCGCCCGCTTCAGCGGGCGGGAAGTAGAGAAACGTGCGATCCACGACTCCCCGCCTGCTGACCCCCGGAAGCGGGCGGGCCGAGGGGATGCGCCACATGGCCCATCGCCCATTGCACATCGCCCATTTCTTCCCCGTCTTGACGCCGCGCTCACATCCGATTAATTTATTAACTATCCAACAGTCCCGTTGCACACCCGGCCCTAGGACGGCGCAACGGGGGCGACCTTGGAAAACTCGGCATGCCTGATGCCCGTTGGTGCTCGGCGTGACCCGATTAACGTCCCGTCAGGGACAGCCCGCTCCTTGCGGTGCCTATAGATTGAATGGACCTCTTCCAGCAACGGACAACGTCTTGAAGTTCCTTGCCTTGGAGATTGCGACGATCAGCATGACGCCCCTGTTTTCCCCATCCGTGAGCATGTTCCCAGTTGGCCGCCGGATTACCGTATTCGGGCAAGCTGTCCGATGCGCGGCGGCGGACGGACTTGTTCAACGGCTTGGCGGGGGGGATGTTTTTCGTTGATCGGCGGTCCAGGTTCAATCCATTGGGCCACGGCTGTCTGACGGGGTTTCTCGGTTCACGTCCATCGGTCCACACTGTGGGTCGGCACCAGTGGCGATGCATGCCTTAACACGGCTCGACGGCCCGGCGGTATGTGTTCCGTCCCGGCCATCGACGCATTCGTAAGGGGTTGCATTATGTTGTGGGATATTTCATTTTCATTCGCAACGCTGGCCGACGTGGATACATCCACCGCGGCGCTGTTCGCCGTCGCGGGCCTGGCCGCTGGGGCCTTGGGTGTATGGCTCATCTCCCGCCTGGTCACCGGCCAAACCATCGCCAGGGCCAAACAACAAGCCGTCACACTGATCGACGAAGCCCGCCGTGACGCCCAGGCCCGCGCCACGCAGCTTGAACTGGATGCCCAGAAGGAACTGATCACCAAGCGGGAAGCGTTCGAGAAGGAATCGACCCAGGTTCGCAACGAGTTGAAGGAGAACGAACGCCGGTTGACCAAACGCGAGGACAACCTCGACCGCAAACTCGACGTTCTGAGCACCAAGGAAAAAAACCTCGACGCCCAGGAAGACCGCATCAAGCAGATGCAGAAGGAAATCGCGGGCAAGAGCGAGGAATTGGACGGCGTCATCAGCCAGCAACGCGATCAACTGCTCCGCATCACCAACCTCTCGGAAGATGAAGCGAAGAAGATGCTGCTGTCGCAGATCGAGCAGCAGGTGCGGCACGAAGCCGGCGCGATCGTGCAACGTGAAATGGCCAAGGCGGAGGAAGAGGCGAAGGAGAACTCGCTGAAGATCACGTTGCAGGCGATCCAGCGTTACGCCGCGGAACACACGGCGGCGAACACGGTGAACACCGTGGATATTCCGTCGGATGACATGAAGGGTCGGGTGATCGGTCGTGAAGGCCGGAACATTCGCGCCTTCGAGCAGGCGACGGGCGTGGACGTGATCGTGGATGACACGCCGGGCGTGGTGATTGTTTCGTGCTTTGATCCGATCCGCCGGGCGATCGCCGCCGAGTCGTTGCAAAAGCTGATCGACGACGGGCGGATTCATCCGACCCGCATCGAGGAAGTCGTGCAACAGGTGCGCGACGACATGGCCGAGCGGCTGGTGCGATTCGGCAAGGAAGCGTGCATTGAAGCGAACATTCAGGGCCTGCATCCGAAGATCAGCGAGATGATGGGCCGGTTGTACTACCGCACCAGTTACGGGCAGAACATTCTGCGGCACTCGATTGAAGTGTCGTACCTGTGCCAGATCATGGCCGAGGAACTGGGGCTGGACGGCACGGTGGCGCGGCGGGCCGGTTTCCTGCACGACATCGGCAAGGCGATGGACCACGAAGTCGAAGGCGGGCATCCGGCGATCGGCATGGAGTTCTGCAAGAAGTTCAACGAATCCGAAGCCGTGCTCAACGCCATCGGCGGACACCACGGCGACATCCCCGCGACCACGCCCTACACCCCCATCGTCATGGCCGCCGACGCGATCAGCGGGGCACGGCCCGGCGCGCGGCGCGAAACGCTCGACCGCTACGTCAAGCGCCTGGAACAACTCGAAGGCATCGCCACGAGTTTCGACGGCGTGCGCGAAGCATATGCGATCCAGGCCGGCCGCGAGGTGCGCGTGATCGTTGACGCCAAGCGGCTGGACGACGCCGGCAGCGCCAAGGTGGCGCGTGACATCGCCAACCGTGTCGAGCAGGAAATGACCTACCCCGGCGAAGTGCGCGTGACGGTGCTGCGAGAAAGCCGGACCATCGAGTATGCGAGGTAGGGGTGCTGGACGGTTGCAATTTTGTAGCCGCGATTGATTGTTGAGGATATGATCACAACATGAACGCCATCCACGCTATCTTTGAAAAAGGGGTATTTCGCCCCACGGAACCTGTGGATCTGCCTGATCGATCCCATGTGGTCTTTGAGCCGCGTTTGATTCATGCCGAAGCGGCTCCGACCACCGGCCAGTCGCGCATCTATGAAATTCTGTCGCACAGCTATGAAACGGATCAGGCGGATATTGCCCAGCGGCATGACGAGCATCAGCCATGAGGCGAATCTATCTGGATACCATCGGGTTGCTGGCGTTGTGGAACGGGCGCGATCAATGGCACGAGGCGGCGTCGCACGCATTGTCGGAACTGACTGCCGCCGGTGCGGAGTTCTGGACAAGCTCTCATGTGCTTCTGGAATGCGGCAACGCGGCGGCCAGAACGCCGTTCCGAACGGAAGTCGTCGATTTACGCGAACATCTGCGAGCGGACGGCAAACTCATCGTTCCGACAGAAGAGGACATCGCTGCCGCATGGGATGCTTATAGTACGACAGCGCTATATTCGCTCAAGAATCCAGGTGGAGTTGGTCGATGATTGGCTGTAAACCGGATTTGGAAGGAGCCAATCATGACCGGCGAGCAGATCGCGCCGTTGCAGGGGGCGCTTGCGGCACACCTCGAATGTTTTCGGCATTGCTGTGCGCGTCAGCCGACGTTCGAGCATCTGGAGCAATACGTTTGCGGGTTGAACTGTGACCAGCGGACGAAGCGGT
>JBAYVY010000275.1:0-4960 GCA_041674345.1 Phycisphaeraceae bacterium
TCACGGGTGATCGCCGTTTTTGAGCCAAAAACGAATGTTTGTCGAAAAATGGTCGAACATTGGCTCGTCTTACCGCCGTTTTTGAAGCAAAATCGAGGCTTTTTGACCCCGTGAACGGTTACATGGGGGAAAAGCGCCCGCCGGGCATCGACTGGCTGGTGTTCAGGCCGAGGGGGGATTAGGAAAGTTTCGGGTTTCGAGTTTCGGGTTTCGAGAAATGCTGCCGGAGTCCTCTCTCGAAACTCGCAACCCGAAACTCGAAACTCCCTCCCCCTCCCCCTGTGTCAATTTGGCAGCATGATCGGGCCATCGCTCGCATCCCGGCAGGTGCGTCCTTCTGGCCTGATTTTCTAACCATTGCCACTCAATCACTTACAACCAGCCGCTCCGGCACCGGCTTTGCCTCCTTCCCCGCCGGAGCGTTATCCCACGCCCCCGGAACCCCCGGAACCCGCCCCCGAAACCCGAAACCCGAAACCCGAAACTGAGGTTCACCATGACCACCCCCATCGGAATCGACCTTGGAACCACCAACAGCGTCGTCGCCGTCGTCGAAGCAGGCCAGCCCAAGGTTCTCGTCAACTCCTCCGGCAACCGATTGACCCCCTCCGTCGTCGCATTCACCGACAAGGGCGAAATCCTCGTCGGTCAAACCGCCCGACATCAGCAAGTCACCAACCCCACACGCACCATTTATTCCATCAAGCGATTCATGGGTCGCCGGCACAGCGAAGTCGGCTCCGAAGAAAAAATCGTCCCCTACAAAATCGTCGGCGCCTCCAACGAACTGGTCAAAGTCGATGTCGATGGCAAGCAATATACCCCCCAGGAAATCAGCGCCAAAGTCCTCAGCGATCTGAAAAAAACCGCCGAGGATTACCTCGGCGAAAAAGTCACCGATGCCGTCATCACCGTCCCGGCCTACTTCAACGACTCCCAGCGCCAAGCCACCAAGGAAGCCGGTGAGATCGCGGGACTCAACGTCAAACGCATCATCAACGAACCCACCGCCGCCGCGCTGGCTTACGGGATGGATAAGAAAAAAGAGCAGACCGTCGCCGTGTTCGACTTCGGCGGGGGCACGTTCGACGTGTCCATCCTTGAAATCGACCCCGAAGTCGGAACCTTCCAGGTCAAATCAACCAACGGTGATACGCACCTCGGCGGCGATGATGTCGATCAGAAACTCATCGACCACGTGGCCGATGAGTTCCGCAAAAAAGAAGGCATCGACCTGCGCAAAGACGCCATGGCGCTCCAGCGATTGAAGGAAGCGTGCGAAAAGGCCAAGTGCGAACTTTCGACCGTGCTGGAAACCACGATCAACCTGCCGTTCATCACCGCCGATCAATCCGGGCCGAAGCATTTGCAGATCACACTGACCCGCTCGAAGTTTGAATCGCTGATCGCCGATCTGCTGGAGCGGCTGCGGAAGCCGTGTCTCGCGGCCATCGAAGACGCGAAGATGAAGACCAGCGACATTCACGAAGTCGCCCTGGTCGGCGGATCGACGCGCATCCCCGCCGTGCAGAAAATCGCACGCGAAATCTTCGGACGGGACGGCAACAAATCCATCAACCCCGATGAGGTCGTCGCCGTCGGTGCCGCCATCCTCGCCAACGAACTGACCAAAGGTTCCAAGAGCGATATTCTGCTGCTCGACGTCACCCCCCTGACCCTCGGCATCGAAACGCTCGGCGGCGTCATGACCAAACTCATCGAACGCAACACGACGATCCCGCATACCAAAAAGGAAACCTTCTCCACCGCCAGCGACAACCAATCCGAAGTGACGATCCACGTCCTTCAGGGCGAACGCGCCATGGCCAAGGACAACCGCACGCTCGGCCAGTTCAACCTGGCGGGCATCGCCCCCGCGCCGCGCGGCCTGCCCCAGATCGAGGTCGAGTTCAACATCGACGCCAACGGCATCCTCCACGTCTCCGCCACCGACAAGGGCACCGGCAAATCGCACAAAATCGAAATCACCGGCGCGTCAGGCCTGAGCGATGAAGAAATCGAACGCATGAAAAAAGACGCCGAGGCGCACGCCGCCGAAGACGCCAAACGCCGCGAGTTCTCCGAAGCACGCAACAAGGCCGATTCCATGGTCTATCAGACCCGCAAGGCGCTGGAAGAACATGGCGGAAAGGTCGGTGCCGAGGTGCGATCCAACATCGAACAAGCCATCACCCGCGTTGAAGACGCCCTCAAAGGCGAGGACGCGACCGTCCTGAACAACGCGCTGAGCCACCTGGAAAAAACGTCAATGGAACTGGGCAAAGCGGTGTACGAAGCGCAGGCCCAGCAACAGGCGCAAGCCGCCCCGGGCGGCGAACCGCAGGCCGGTGAATCGAAGAAAACTTCCGGGGGTTCCGGGGGTTCCGGGGGCGACGACGTGATCGACGCCGATTTTGAAGTGAAGGAATAACCCCCGGAAGTACGCAAACCATCATCCCCGCGGAGGCCGTAGGACTTAAGTCCTATGGCCTGCCTTTTTTAGGGTCGCGGTCATATCGTTTGTATCGCACACCGTAAAGGAACGCCCGCAATCGCATCGCCTCGGCGATGGCGTCATCGCATGACATGGTCACATGCGTATCGGAGTATTGGCGATAGTCGGCGCAAACCTTGTGGCGTTCGCTCTGTTTCAGCACGTAGCGACAGGTCAACCGCCCCCTGTTTCTCGTCGCGTAAACACCCATCAAAATAATTCTTGTGCGCCGTGTCCCTCCAGAAGGGCAACAAACGTCCGTTTTCATCAAGGCCGTAGGGCTTAAGCCCTACGGCCCGGCGGTAATGCGCTTCAAGCAGATCATTCACCCACTTGGCGATGGACCCGTGGATGCCCTGCATCATGGGCGACAGGTCCGCGCCGCGGGGCAGGTAGCCGACGGTGTGGTAGTGGTTGAAAATCAGCGACGTGACCCACGGACGAAAATGGTATTTGGCGGTGTAATGGTTGAATTGCCGCCAGAAGATTTCACGGGCGCCCGGAAGTTCAAAAGCGGCAAATCGCGCATGACAACGGGCGGTGAGAAATGTAGATTTGATTATCGCGGAACCAGTGTTCGACGGCGTGTTTGCCGCGGAAAACTTTGCGCCCCGCGCCGGAAGTTTTGCGCGTCCAAGTCATATGGAGAATTGTAGCACAGGGAGGCCGTAGGGCTTAGGCCCTACGGCCCCGGGACGCGGCGCGCCAGGCGTCGAGCAGGAAATCGACGACCGGTGTCGGGTCTTCCAGCGAATGGGGGTGGTGGTCGCAATCCGGTTTGTGGATGACTTGCATGTCCCCGCCGGCGGCGCGGTGACGCTGCTCGAAGAGATTGGAGTTTTCTTCGACGGGGACCGTGACATCTTTGTCGCCGACGACGTGGATGATGGGAAGGCCGTGCGAGGCCAGTTCGGCGGCGCGGTCGATGGGGTTGCCGCAGAAGACGCGGGCGCTGTGTTCGGTCAGCCCGTAACAGGCGAGACATTGTTGCCAGCACCCTGCGTCGCCGGGGCCGAAGCGACCGGCGGCTTTCCCGCCCGGCCAACTGCGGATATCCAGCACCGGCGCGTCGTTGTAGATCGCGGCGATCCGATCAGGAAACCGCGCGGCGAAGTTGCACGTCAGCAGCCCGCCGCGACTGAAACCCTCGGCGACGAATCGCTCGTGCAGACCGAACACGCCGGTCAGAAATTGATAGCAGTAATCCCATTCATTGACCGACCGCGGCGAACCGAACAGACCCGCGGCGGAGGGACAGTGAACGATGTGCCAGCCACGACCGAGCATCACGACATCGACGCAATCGAAAGCACCGAAGAACTCGGCGCGCCAAAGCCAGGGCCGTCCGGTCGCGGGGCGGCTCGGCTCGGCGATGATGAAGCCGTGGCCGTCGATGTCGAAGTCGTGGCGGGGATGATCGTGGTAATCGGTGGTGACGGCTTGGGGGGGAAGAGGAAGCATGGGATTGTGCTTGGGAGGGAGGCCGTAGGGCTTAAGCCCTACGGCCCGCGGGGGGATTTCAGGGTTTGGGGATGGTAAGTTGGCCGGTTTGGGTCAGAGGTATGCGCATAGGACCGACGGCGGGGGCGTTGAGGGACAGATCGAGCGTGGCATCGTAGGGGATGGAAGCGCCGAGGCGGAAGCCGGGCAAGATGGAAAACAGTTCAGCGAATTGGAGCTTGGCGGGAATGCGGAGGTCTTGGGAGCCGCGGGCGGGGATGGAGCCGGTGAGGGGCGCGTCGCCGGCGAGGAATGCTTTGCCGTCGGACGACAGGGAGTAACCCAGGCGGGTCAGGGGCAGGGGGACGTCGTAGGGATTTTCGACATGGATGTCGAAGACAAGATCGGCCCCGGTGGGAGAGATGCCGGACAGGGAGATGTTGGTGATGCGGGCGGAGGGATTTTCGTGGTTGAGGAAGTTGGTGAGGGACTGGCAGGAGGCGAGGGACCAGCCGATGAGCAGGAGCGCCAGGACGCGGAGAAGATTCGGCATGGAGCGTTCTCCAAAGAATGTGGACGGGCATTTTACCCGGAAACGAGGGCGAGAATTAATAGAAAGCGATTATGGACAAAACGGGGGGGGATGATTGGAAAAACGCGCGGTGGGCCGTAGGGCTTAAGCCCTACGGCGTGGGGGGAAACGAAACGCGGCGCTCCCGTGAGGGGGCGCCGCGGGCGTTGGGTTGTTCGGCGGGCCGTGGCGCGGCTGCCGCCGAACAGGCGGTGGTTGATGAGTTACTGGGCCGGGGTCTCCGTGGGCGTTGCGGCCCCCCCGCCGATGGGTTGCACCTGGTGGATGACGCTGAGCAGTTGTTCACTGGTGATGCCTTCGGGGGTGACCAAGCCGGTGACGGCGTTCATGGCTTCGCCGGTTTCACGCGGAGTCAGGCCGATGAGCTGGAACTTGTTTTCCAGAGTGCGAAGACCCTGAAGGGTTCGCAGTGCCTGGGCATGATCCGGGCTGGA
>JBAYVY010000276.1:0-4959 GCA_041674345.1 Phycisphaeraceae bacterium
GGGGAGTTTCGAGTTTCGGGGTTCGGGGGTCTGGGGTCAGTCTTTATCAGCCGCGGCTTCCGAGCCGCGGGTTTGGGGGTGGATGACCCATGAGGTTGGACGCGCGACGGCGGGCGGGGTTCCCGTGGGGCGCGATTTTCGGAGCGAAAAATTCGCCGCGTCACCCATGCGGCTCTTCATAGAGCAACGGGCGTCATTCATCTCCAACCCAAGCCGGGGCAGAGCGAGTCTTCGAGCGTCGCCCCGGGTTCTGCGGCGAAGAACATTCACGCCCATTGCTCTAGCCGCGCGGTGGCAACCCGCGGCCGGCGCGCCGCTACCCAATGCACCCACCGCCCTTGCCGGTGATGCCTTATCCGAAACTCAGGTCGGCAGATAAACGTCGTAACGAACCGTCTTGTCCATGCGTGTAAAGGCGGGCTTGCGACCGGCCAGCGGAGGGGCGAGACGCGGACGTTTAACAACCACCCGCCCCCGCCCCCGGAACTCCCCCCGCCCCCGCCCCCGGAATTGCCCCCGGCAGGCGACATGAGCGAGGGCGGCATCGAGCAATCGTTCATCGTCGGCGTTGCCCTTCCGGGGGTCACCCTTCCGGGCATCACCCTTCCGGGGATCGTCCTTCCGGGGGTTCCGGGGGTTGTGGAGCAGTTGGAGCAGTTGCATTTCTTTTTTCACCAGAGCCGATTTGCTCCGCGGGGGAAACATCGGATCGAGATAAATCCCATCGACCGGAGGCAATGCGGGAATCAGCTCGACCGCATCGCCCAGACGCAGCGTCAAACGATCACCGAGCCGCGCGCTGAAAGCCGGGTCGGCGAGGGCACGCGACAAGCCATCGTGGAACAGCGCGGCCACCACAGGGTTTTGTTCAATGGCGATGACATGAAAACCGGCCAGCGCCAGCAACATGCTGTCACGCCCCAACCCGGCGGTGGCGTCAATCACCCAACCCAAGGGCGCATCCCGGCCAAGCTCCTTCGTCGCATCGCCGGTTTTGGGGGGGGACATGGCTTTGATGAGGGACTCGGCCCGAAAACGGTTGTGGGTGTTGAGCCGAATGCGATGGGCCAGCGGGCCTGTGAGGAAATCGCAGGTGATGCAAGTCGCACCGGCGCGCAGTTGCAGTCCATCGGGCGTGAGCATCAGCAGCGGATCATGCGATGGATCGGGGGCGGGAATGGCCAGAGACAGATGGAATTGATCGGCGATGGCGCGGGCGTGGGGTTCAAGCGCGGGACCGGAGCAGGTGATGGGAACGGTGGAAAGCGCCATGCCGGTCATTGTAACGCGAGGGGCGATGGGGGATTGGCAACAGATTGTTTCAATACTCCGCTCGTGTCTCACCCTGTTTTTCACCAAGAGGCACAGAGACACAGAGGGAAAAAAGCGGAACATCAGGACAGCGGAAAAGCAAAACAGCAGAACATGATCGGTTCATAAGCATGTTCTGCTGTTCTGCCGTCCTGATGTTCTGCTTTTATGTCACGTCGATGATTCGGGCGGTGAGCGAATCGGTGTCGAGAACGGCACAGGTGCATCGTCCGGTCAGCCAGCCGCAGCATTCACCGGGGTTGAGGAAGAGGGCCGATTTGCCGTCGGACAAAGTTCCGGGGGTGTTGACGATTTCATGCGTGTGTCCGGTGACGATCACGTCGGCCCCCCGGAAGTCTTCGTCCTTGAGCCAGTCGATGAAATGGTGCATCACGATGACGCGCTTCCGGGGGCCGAGCGTCAAACGCACCGGGCCATCGACCACCTGCGGCAATACTTTTTTCAGCCCCGCCCGCTCCCCGTCGTTGTTGCCGTAGCAGCAATACACCGGAATCGAAGCCGGTACAGATGGAGGCAACAGCAACTTCGCGGCAAACGGCGCGATGAAATCCCCGGCATGAAGGATCGCCTCGACGCGCTGTTCAACAAGCAGTTCGATGGCGCGGGCAAGCGCGGGCAGCCGATCGTGCGAATCACTGAGGATGCCGATGTTCATGGAACGGACCTTTCGGGGAAAACCGCTTCATTGTGGGACGATCAGGCAAGATAGGCAAATGTCCGTAATGTCGTTAAATAAATAACTTTACATGGACTCTTGACAGGCGGGAACAGCGGGATATATTAAAACTAAGTTATCCGTTTATTTGGACGGACGGGCCGCCATCTCAATTGAAGGGCAGAGAAATGATGAAATCGGTAATCGCTATCGTCGCATGGGTTTTGTTGTTGGTTGCCGCCGCGCCGGTGAATGCGGATGTGGTCAATGTCGCGGTGACGCCGCTGGGCGACGGTGTTTCCGGCCGATCTTGGGGGTATTTCGGAAGCTATCCCTACTGGGAAAGCGCGGCCAATCCCCAAGCGTCGATGCACAGCTATGAATCGGGCAACGGCAATTCCAGCAGCGTGTTTTTGCAGGTGGGTATCCCGACTGTGAATCCCGCGCTGGTCACCTCGGCCACGTTCAATATCCATATCGTCGGGCTGGGTGGTGCCGAGGCCAATCTGGCCAACTGCTATCACGTTTCCAATTCCTCCAGCGCGACCGGCAACGCTTCACAGCAACTGGGCGGCAATGAATGGGTCGGCGGTGTCCCCAACACCGCATCCGTAGGTTGGTTCAGTTTCAACGTGACCCCCAATATCATCAACGACCTGAACTCGGGTTACTCCTGGGCGGCTTTCAGCTTCCCATATGTCGGGTATTGCAACGTCACCTTCGACTCCGGCGAAAGCGCCTATGCCCCCTATCTGTCGGTGACCACCATCCCCGAACCGGCCTCGCTCGCCCTGCTGGCGATCGGCGGGTTGGCCCTGATCCGTCGCCATCGCGTCGGATGAAGTTCAAGCATTCACTGCCGGGCCTGCCCTATCAGGTGCGCCCGGCTTTTCTGTGAGAGGCGCAGCGATGCTGCGCGTTTCACGACCGAAATCCAGGGCCGCCGCTGCAATGATCAGCTCCTGATTGCAGCGATCAAAGTGGGGCTAGAGGACAGAGACATGAACTGCACGAGAATCACGCAATGGGGTACGCTATGGGTATGCGCGCTGGCGGCGGGCATCGCCCATGCAGGGGTGGTTCCCACAAATGAGTGGGGCGAAATGAAAGAGGTTGGCACGAACGGCCAGTTAATCTATGAGCTGGCGGTTGCACCGGATTCGCCGCTGACGCTCACCTGCCAGTTCCAGCCCTCCAGCTATGCACCCGGCTCTTATCAGCCGGGATACGTTTCGCCCGGCTGGTTCCGCTTGATCCAGAGCAATGGTGTGGAATACGAAGGCAACGTCATCTTCGATATGGAAAAGCCCTACTCCGAATCGTACAATCCTGCGTACGCACACGTACTCATCGGCGACTTCGGTCGCGGCAGCTTCGTCGGCAACTATGTGCCCGGCACCATCTACACCACCACCATGATCTGGGATCGCTCCGCAGCAACCATCGACATCACCGTCGCCGGTTCAAGCGGCGACGTACACCACCTGGTCGTCAACTCCACACAGGGACCGATCACCAGCTTGGTCTTCACCGGCCCCAGTGATGCGTCGATGGGAAATTCGTGGTTCGGTAACGTGACAGTCACCATCCCCGAACCGGCCACCCTCGGCCTGCTCGCCGTCGGCGGGCTGATGCTGCTGCGAAGGCGATAAATCACTGCCCCTGTTAGATTCTCACAACGTTCAATCCCCGACCCGCGAGCATCCCGCTCGCGGGTTTTTTAACCCGAGTTCGGGATCAGAACCCATCCCGGAATGAACCACAGAGACGCGGAAACGCAAAGAAGAAAATTCAAAACCAAACCACGGATGAACACAAAAAACACCGATGGAAAGCATCAACCCCAATCCATCCGCGTTCATCGGCGTCTATTTGTGGTTTCAGTTTTCCCCTTTGTGGCTCTGTGGTGAAAATAGGGGATGTCACGCCTTATCCCGAACCGGGGTTTGAAACCAGACGATGATCTGCGAGAATTAATCAGCCGCTTGGGAACGGTTTCGCCGCGAACTGAAATCCGGCGATCAGAATCGCCGGCTATGAACAAACGGAGGATTTCATCATGGCTCGCAATCCAGACTACGATTACGACACGGACAAGGTGGATGAAGCGGTGTTTGCGCTGTTGTATCTGACGCTGCACGATGTGAACGAATTCGCCGGGCGGGCATGGAAGGGGCATGATTGGGACGTGCTCGACCGTCTTCATGCCAAGGGGCTGATCGGCGATCCGCGATCCGGGGCGAAGTCGGTGGTGCTTGATGCGGAAGACATCCGAAAATGCGAGGCGGCGTTCCAACGCTTGTTCGGCAAGGCCGGCTCCCCGGCGTAAAGCCCATGACGGCATCGCGGGTTGGTGAGATTTCATAATCAAGATTGCCGGAGAATTTGCGATGAACAGCGATTCGCGTTTTGATGAAAAGTTGGCTCATCAGCATTTTTCCGCCGAGTGTTTCAATCGCGCGTGGGAGTTGATCGACAAGCCGCAGCGTACAGCCGACGAGCAGCAGCAGATGTTGTCGCTGTCGCACGCTTCGCTGTGGCATTGGACGCAACGAGAGGATTGCACCCGCGTCAATCCTCCGGCCCCTGAATCCGACCAACGCGCTGGCCGGCGAGGGGATCACGCTCACCGATCGCCTCCTCTTCGGGGCTGCGTTCGACAATCACAACAACCTCTGGGCCGCCGACGAGCAACACGATCAACTGCTCCGCATTAATCCCGCCACCGGCCAGATTCTTCAATCGCTCAACCTCACCCTCGACGTCAATCCCTTCGACCTGGGATCCGCCGGAGGCGACATCGCCTTCGACGCCTCCGACCGCGCCTGGATCACCTGTCAGGACGGCTTCTATGCCATTCGCGTCCAATAGTTGATTCAACTATTTGAGGGGCATCAGCCGATGAAAGTAAGGGCCGGGCGATGGATCGTCCGGCGGCTTCGGCGAACACTTCGTTGGCAAGGATGCTCAAA
>JBAYVY010000277.1:0-4951 GCA_041674345.1 Phycisphaeraceae bacterium
ACGGTTTTGCGGGAATGTGTGAATCGCGGGCGGGCAATGGGGGAGGCGGCGTGGATGGAACGGGTGGTGAGAAACCGGATTTGCAGACGCAAGTAAAACCGTACCTGTCCCGCTTTCTTGCTCCTGTCCCGCTTTCTTGCTCTGGACAACGCGGCGATGATCGCGGGGCTGGCGCATCAGCGCTGCGTCGCGGGCGGATTCGATGATTACGCGATGGAAGCGATCGCCACGACGGATTTGAAATGACTGCCCGCCCGCTGAACCCGAATGATTCAAGATTCACCACGGAGTTCACGGAGAACACGGAGAATGCGGAGGTTGTAAAAGACTTGTACGTATAGTGTGCGGTGGAGAATCGAACTGAAAATTCAGTGCCACTATTTTACTTGTTTCAACCTCCGTGTTCTCAGTGTTCTCCGTGGTGAATCATCTGGGCTAAACGGGTTTTTCGTCGTTGGTTTTTTCGTCGCGCAGGTCGATGAGGGTGGCGTCGAAGAGTTCGGAAACCTGGCGGACCAGGGGCATGTTCATGGCCTGGGCTTTTTCCTGTTGGGACGGGCCGCGATTGCCGGAGGGCTGAAGCCCTCCGGCCTCTTCCAATTCTTCGGGTTCCTCCAACTGGATGCGCACGGTGCGATGCGCCAATTGCGAGAGCCATTCGCTGAGGCGAGTCACCTGACCGCGGATGAAACCGATGCGTGCGCGGCTGACGGCGATGAGTCGCAACGTGTCGCCGGTCATGCCGATGAATTTCAGATCGTGAAGGAAGGAAAGTTTCGCGGGTTGACGGTCGGCCTGCCGCAGCGCCGCGGCCCAGAGTTCCTCGCCGGAGGTGATGGGGGCGGGGGAGTTTTCAGCGTCACCCCCGGAAGCGTCACCCCCGGAAGCGTCACGCCCGGAAGCGTCACGCCCGGAAGCGTCACGCCCGGAAGCGTCACGCCCGGCGGAGCCGCCCCCGGAAGTTGAGGGAAGATCAGGCGGGGACGAGGGGACTACTTTTTTTTTTCGCCCCCGGAAGGGGCCACGCCTGCACCCGTTGCGATCGCCGCGATTTGGGCGAAGGAATCGCTCATGGCCAGCCGCGCCAGCGCCGCGTCGAGCAGGGCGCGCGGGGCGCTGGATTGTCGGGACCACCGGCTGACGTTTTCGAGCATCGCCATCGCATGGATCAACGCGGGCACATCGAACCGACGCGCCTGTTCGGATAGTTGCTTGCGGAAGGTTTCATCGAGATCGACCAGATCGGTTTTGTCGCCGCACGCGGCCAGGAGCATGAGCTGGCGGAGATGGTCGATGAGCGTGAGGATGAGTTGGTCTTGTGAGATGCCTCGGCGGAGCAGTTCATCGGCTTTGGCGAGGGTGGCGGCGACATCGCCGCCGGTCATGGCGTCGGCGAGCTGGACGACGAGTTGGCGATCGGGCAGGCCGAGCATTTGTTCGAGCAGTGCGAAGGTGAGCGGATTTTCGCCGGTGGCCAGCAGGCGGTCCATCAGCGACAGCGCGTCGCGCATCGAGCCGTTGCCCTGCCGGGCGATTTCGTGAATGACCTGATCGTCGGCGTTGATTTTTTCCTTGTCGAGGACCGCGTGCAGATGTTCGGCGATCTGTCGTGTGGGGATGTTGCGGAAATCGAATCGCTGGCATCGTGACTGAATGGTCGGCAGAACTTTTTCGGGTTCGGTGGTGCAGAGGATGAACTTCAGATGGCTGGGCGGTTCCTCCATGATCTTCAGGAGCGTGTTGAACGCGTCCTTGGTGAGCATATGCACTTCGTCGATGATATAGACTTTGTAATGTGCGTTGCCGGTGGGAGCCAGGCCGGCGTTGGCGATGAGTTGGCGGGCGTCTTCGACGCCGCGGTTGGATGCGCCGTCGATTTCGATGACGTTGAGGTCTTGTCCGACCATGATGGCGGCGGCCATGCGTTCCTGCACGTCGAGCGGGGGATAATCTTCTTTGGTTGCGGGGGTGGGGCAATCGGTGATGGTGGCGGGGGCGTTGAGGGCGCGGGCGAGGAGTCGCGCCATGGAGGTTTTGCCCACGCCGCGTGTGCCGCAGAAGAGATAGGCGTGATGGACGCGGCCGGCGGCGATGGCGTTGCGGAGCGTCTGCGCGATGGGCTGCTGTCCGACGACATCGGCGAAGGACTGCGAACGGTAGCGGCGTGCGAGGACGGTGTAAGCCATGAGGAAAGTCGGAAGTTGGAAGTGGGAAGTGGGAAGTAGAGAGCCGGGATGTGTACGTTCACTTCCGACTTCCCACTTCCGACTTCCCACTTGGCTTCGTCGCGTGCAAAGGCGGGCAGGACACCGACGGCACCGGGCGGCGGATGCTTAGGGCTGCTCCGGTCAAGGTCTGACCCGGTTCACAAGTCACCCGTGCATCGGGCCCGCCCACGTTTGCCCGCGACGAACAAGTGGCATTTTAGGGCCGATGGGTGATGGACGCAAAGCGGAGAACCGCAATGACCAATGCAGAACCGCGGATATTCTTGGTCATTGGTGATTGGAGTTTGGTGGTTTGTCCGGTCATTCGTCATTCGGATTTCGTCATTGTCCCGCGGGACGCCGCGCGTCACCCGCTAAACGGGGGGCGTTCGCCGTGTTTGCGCCACACGTCCAAAATCAATTCATAGCGTTCGAGCGTCATGCCGGTGTAGATGCAGTTGCTGGTGGCGAAGATGTAGCCGGGGGCTTTCATGCCCTGTTCCAGCGCGTAGCGTGCGGAGGCGATGACTTGTTCGTCGGTGCCGGTCTGCATCAGGCCGCAGTGGACGTTGCCGCACAGCGCGACCTGATCGCCGGCCAGCCGGACCATTTCCGCCATGTCAACCCCGCCCTGCGGATCGAGCGAATGCAGCGCATGGGGTTGGGCGGCCAGCAGACGGTCGAGGATCGGCATGATGTTGCCGTCGGTGTGCTTGATGACGTAGTAACCCAATTGACGCTGGCCCGCGACGGCCTGGATCAGGTACGGCGTGATGAACTGGTCGAACTGATCGGGCGAAAGGAACGGCCCGCTGTTGAAACAGTAATCGGCGCAAAGCGCGAAACCGTCGAGGTCTTTGAGCTTGGCGTCATGCACCAACTGGTCATCAACGCGCTTTTGCGCCTCGGCTTTGAGCTTGTCCGGTTCGTCGGCCATGCGGTAGCTGAACTCGACCATTCGGGTGCCATCGGGGATGCTGAAGGTCGGGTCGCCGTGCATCATGAGGAAGTAGCGGTCGCCGGTGCGGTCGCGGATCAGGTCGATCAGACGTTGCGTTTCTTCCAGCGTGTTGGGGTTGGGGTGGATGAAGATCGCGCCGTGTTCGTAGCGCTCGGCGGTGGCGATGTAGAGATCGGCCATGTCGGCGCGGTGAAGCTGCTTTTCATGGTCGGACATCTGATCCCACTGACTGTAAGCGCGATGGCTGGGGTGGACCCGGCCGAACGCTTGCATCGTGAGGAAGAAAACCAGCTCGAAATGGGGCACGCGCCCGGGCAAGGGGCGGCGCTCCAGCGCGGCGATGAACCGCTGTCGGGGGGTGAGGGTTCCGGGGGTCACAGTGGACGACGATGCGAGGGCTTGTGTCATGCGTGTATTGCTCGATTCACCAGTTCGCGCCAATCGCGCGAGGGTTGGGGGGCGGAAGCGATGCCTTCGATGCCGAACGGTTGCTGCCCGGCCCGGCGTTCGCGCCGGCCATGCACCATCAGGCAGGGGCGACCGAAACTTTGAGCGCCCAGTTGTTCGTTGTCGGGATGGCGGTAGCCGACACGCACCATGCGACGATCATCGGCGGTCGTGTTGATGTACGAACCATGCACGGTGAGGATGTTGAACAGCACCACATCCCCGGCCTTGGCGGGCACGGGGACGGTCTTTTCCAGCGGCCAGGAATCGACCGGCAGGTGCGGCGTGCAGGGCTTGCCGTCGGCTTCAAGCACGTGTTCGATCACGCCAAGTTTGTGCGAGCCGTCCATGAATCGAATCTCGCCGTTGGCGTGACAGGTGTCGTCCAGATGCACCAGCACATCGACGTAGCGATCGTCAGCGTGTTGATAGAACCACCAGTCCTGATGGAGCGGGAAAGGGTGGCCGGTCTCCGGGGGCTTGACATGCATCGTCGTGTGATGCAGTTCGACCGGACTTCCGGAACCCCCGGAACCCCCGGAACCCCCGGAACCCCCGGAACCCCCGGAACTTCCGGGGGCGTTGTCGAGCAGTTGCGACATCGCGGCACACAGTTTGGGCATCGTCACGCCGGCCATCCACGCCTGCGAGTAGAAATGCAGATCGTGAACGTGTACGAGTTTGCTTTTCTTTTCGGTGGCGTCGTCCATGTATTTCCTGCGCCACGGGCCGGACCAACCGGCGTTGCGCGCCGCCCACGTTTGGATCATCCAGTTCAGATCGTCGCGCATGGCGCGGGTCTGCTCCGGCGTGAACACCCCCGGAAGATGCAGGTAGCCATGCTCACGGTAAAACGCGATCTGGGTTTCGGTCAACATTGAGGCGCTCCTGAAAATAGTAAAAATCGACCCTGGCAATCGGGTGTCCCGACCCGCTTGCCGTCTCACACACTGCTATATTTCACCACATCCGCGCCGAATGGCAATTGGAACAATCGGTGAGATTGTGGTATATTTTCAACAATCATGGAATCGGCGATTCACACGCTGCGCTGGCCGCTGGACGCCCGGCCCGTCATCCGAAACGCCGGTCACTTTCCGTTGTCGGACCCGGCGTTTCGTCATGCGTATCGCAGTCCGACGCACGCGCTGCATCTGCACGAGTATCACGGGGTGATCGACATGGACGGCAAGCGGCTGCCGCTGTCGCCGGGCACGGTGACAATCTCACCGGCGCAAGTCGTAACGCGCTATGCGCTGCGAGCGCCGGGGCGGCACTGGTGCGTTCATTTCACGCCGGCGGCGATGAAGAAACCGACCCTTGAATTGCCGCTGCG
>JBAYVY010000278.1:0-4929 GCA_041674345.1 Phycisphaeraceae bacterium
ACGGGGTCAAAAAGCCTCGATTCTGCTTCAAAAACGGCGGTAAGACGAGCCAATGTTCGACCATTTTTCGACAAACATTCGTTTTTGGCTCAAAAACGGCGATCACCCGTGAACGGTTACAAATGATCTTCCTCCTCCGACGCTGGGTTTGCTGGCGATCGGCGGGCTGATGATGGCCGTTGCTAACACCAGATTTATCCGCGACTTCCCGAATGGTCGACACCACAATGCTCCTGAAAATACCGCCCTGTGAATGAATGAATTGTACCCCAAAACAACCCAAAAGCCAACTTTTTTCTTGACAAGTCGGAAATGTGTGTTACTGTTTACACAACTGAGGCATGTTGCGCCGCGGCGCACACCTCGCAACCCACTTTTTGGAGGATCAGAAGGCCATGTTGACACACAAGATGAATCGAGTGCTGGGGCTGGCGGTGATGGGCGGATTGCTACTCGCCGGGCAATCGGCGATGGCGGGAAGCATCTATGTCTCCCATGACTTCACTGGGGACTCCAGCACCAACTGGGGCTGGGATAGCAAGGTCGATCCGAACAGCCAGCTCGGCGGCACCAACCAGTTGACCTACACATATGGGGAGAGCAACGCAGCCAGCTACATTTCCAGCACCATCACGGACGGCGGCACGGTATTCCCCGACGGCACGGGCACGGTGGTTATCACGTTCAAGTTGGACGTCTCGCACTATCCCACAGGCACTTTTGATTACAACGGCGGCCCTGTCCCCACGGTGGCGGAAATCGCCGCGCCTGGCAACAAGGGGAATCTGCCCGCCGGTTCGATCGCCTCGATCAATCTTACGGGTAACAACGTACCCGGTCAGTATCGCTTCGGACATGGTACCGCCGTGACATTCGGGGGTGGAACTGCTCAGCTGAGCAATATATACCAATTCTACACCGCCGGGTCACCTCCCACCTTCGCCCTGGCTTTTGACGTGACATGGACGGTGGCGATCTCCGGCAGCGCCACCACCAGCTGGACGGTCACCAGCGATGTGACACTCCACGGCCCCATCAACACATCGGGAACCTTGGGCGACATTGTGATTCCCACTTCCACCGCCACCAGAGTGGATTCCACTTTTCATGGATGGGGTTCGGTGACGGCCTACAACGTCGGCAGCAGTGGTGGCAAAGGAACCGCCGTCGCGCCAGGGGATTACATCCTCATCGACTCCTTCTCGGCTGTCGCCATCCCCGAACCGGCGACGCTGGGTCTGCTGGCGCTGGGCGGCTTGCTAATGATCGGTCGCGGCAAGCGGTAAATGATCTTCCTCCTCCGACGCTGGTCCGCTTCATCGCGGAGCGGCGTTTTGCCGCTCGCGGTATGTTTCCGGGGGTCGCGAAGCCGCGAGCGGCGGAAACACGCCGGCGTGGAGTGCTGAATGACGAATCCACGAATGACGAATGAATGTCCAATCTCGAATCCGACCGCCGCTATCGCTTCGGTGGAGGCGGCTGACGAATGCCGAAACATTCGATCACCGCTGTTTCGTCATTCGTCATTTGAACATTCGTCATTCATTCGTCATTCGTCATTCGTCATTCGTCATTCCGTCTCGACGGGGGCGATGAATCGCCCCCGCCGGGGGTTTACGCTTGTCGAACTTTTGGTCGTGGTGGCGATCATCGCGCTGTTGATCGCCGTGCTGTTGCCGTCGCTGAACAAAGCGCGGGCATCCGCGCGGTCGGTGGTGTGCATGACCAACCTGCATCAGATCGGCGTGGCGGTTTATTCCTACGCCGCGGACAACAACGGCAGCGTCGTGCCGGTCGTATGGAGCCGGGACGTGTCGGGAACCGGCCAAGGCCCCCCGGACTACCCGTCGTATTACGATGCCTACGCATCCGATTCCATTTTCCTCGGTCAATACACCGACCCCCAATTCGGAAACACCTTCACCAACAGCAATCCCCAGGTCTGGAACCATGTGCAACGCAAATCGGTCTGGCGTTGCCCGGAAGACAAGTCCGTGAATCCCGGACCGCCGGCGTACTATCAGGGCAGCTACGGGCTGTACGTCTACTGCTACCCGAGCGGCTCCAACAAAACCGGCAAGCTGGTCTGGAACCCGCCGCTGTGGAAATTGTCCAGCGCCCGCTCGCCGGCCAGACTGCTGTCGTTCCTGGACAGCGGCATGAGATTCGAACCCGGAACGAATATGTACGGCAATATCGACGGCCAGACGATTCCCGGCAATGAATGGCTCTTCAACGTGCCGGGCGCTAACTACAACCACGCCATTCGCCACCCCGGCTATACCACCAATGCCCTCCACCTTGACGGCCACGTCCGCACGCTGCTCAACGAACTGTCGGACAACGGCGTGGACTGGTGGCTCTCCCCCGCCTTCCAGCGCGGCGAGTTCGTGCTGGAAAAAGACAAACCTTAAAACGTGAGTTCTGGATAAGTCCGCCCATCATTCGCGGCGTGGGCGATCACTTTCTTGCAATGTGGGTAGCGGGCGTTGTCCAGACAGTTGAATCAACTATTGGACGCGAATGGTATAAGCCCCCCGGAAGTTAAGGCCTGCGAACCATTGGGGGTTTTACAGGCGTTTGACCAGCAGGATGGTCATGTCGTCGAGTTGGGGGGCTTTTTGGGCGTGGGCTTTGACGGCTTCGCGGAAGCGAAGGATCAGATCGGACATCGGGGCGTTGTGATGTTCGCGCAGCACGGCTTGGACGCCGGTGGTGGCGAATTGCTTGCCGGCGGGGTCGGCGTATTCATAGATGCCGTCGGACAGCAGGCCGAAGATATCGCCTGGCGCGAGGGATATTTCGGGGGTTTGGTCGAGCATGACGCCGGGCATGATGCCCAGGGGGAAGGTGGAGGCGTCGAGGAAATCGCAGGAACCATCGGCGGCATGGTAGTGGACGAGGGGGCCTTGCCCGCCGGAGTGATAGCGAAGGCGATGATCGGCGGCGTCGAGCAAGCCCATGAAGACGGTGACAAAGCGATTGGCGGGCAGATCGTCGCAGAGTTGGTCATTGACGTGTCGGAAGGTGTCTTCGAGTTTGGCGTTCAGGCGCATGGCGATGCGGAGCATGGCGCGGACCTGTGTGACGGAGAGCGCGGGGCCGATGCCGTGACCGGTGGCGTCGCCGAGCAGGAGCATGACACCCGTTGCGCCGGAATCGCCCCCGGACGCATCGACGGGGACGACATCGTAGATATCGCCGCCGGTATCATCGGCGGGCAGGGACCAGCCGGCCAGTTCATAGCCGGGCAGTTGCGGCACTTCGGTGGGCAGCACGCGGGTCTGGATTTCCTTGGCCAGCGCCATGTCCCTTTCCATTTTCTGCATACGGGCGGTCTGGAGTGAGACGCCGGCCTGGGCCGCGAGGCACGCGGCGATCTCAATGTCCGTGTCGTTGAAGGATGGATCGGTGAGTTTGTTGAGGACTTGCAGCACGCCGACCAGTTCGTCCTTCAGCCCGATCAGCGGGATGGACAGCGAGCAGCGTGTGCGGTAGCCGGTCTTGCGGTCGATGGCGGGATTGAAGTCGGGATCGGCGTAACAGTCGGGCACATTGACGACGGCGCGTGACCGGGCGCATCGACCGGCGATGCTCTTGTCGGCGGGAAAACGGATTTCCTTTTCGCCGGTGGCGACTTCGGAATAAAGCTCGTCCGTTTCCGCATCGTAAAGGAACACCGAACCGCGGTCGGCGTGAAGCACATCGCGGGCGGCATCAATGACCAGCGTGAGTTTGGCGCGAAGATCGGTCGGCGCGGCCAACCGGCGCGTCAGCTCCAGAATGGGCATCAGCGGGTTGTTTTCCAATGGACCAATCGGACTGGACACAATTCCCCCTGCCAAAAAGAACGCCGAAGTAACTGGAACACGACCGTTTAGCCGCCGGTAGTATCCGGGCATTGGGGAATCGGGTCAATGGGCGGTGGATCAATGGGCGCAATCATGCCAGGTTATTCGGCGAGTTCTTCCAGTTTCTTTTTGACGTGTGCGGCATGTCCGTCGGCTTTCACTTTTTTCCAGTGGTGGGCGATGTTGCCGTCGGGATCGACGATCACGGTGGAGCGGATGACGCCTTCGGTGATTTTGCCGTACATGTTTTTCTCGCCCCAGGCATCGTACTTTTTCAGAACATCCTTCCGGGGGTCGCCGAGCAGCGTGACTTTGAGTTTGTATTTGTCACGGAACCCGGCGAGGGCGGGGGCTTCGTCGGGGCTGATGCCGATGACGACGGCGTTGAGTTTTTCAAAGTCCTTCAGTGATTCGGTGAACTGGCACGCTTCGGTGGTGCAGCCGGGCGTATCGGCTTTGGGATAGAAATACACGACGCGCCACCCCCGGAAGTCGGAGAGGGATTGTTTGACGCCGTCGGCGTTGATGAGTGTGAACGCGGGGGCTTTTCGGCCGATGTCGATGGGCATGGTTTGCTCCTTGTATTTCGGATTTGGGATTTGGGATTTGGGATTATTTTCGTTGCCAATCCGTAATCCGCAATCCCAAATCCGCAATACAATAGCGCCATCATGGTCGAGCAATCCAATCGCAAGCGTTTTTATCTGATCGACGGTCACGCGCAGATGTTTCGGGCGTATCACGCGATCCGGTCGCTGAGTTCGCCGGTGACGGGGGAGCCGACCAATGCGACGTTCGGATTTGTGTCGATGTTGTTGAAGTTGCTGCGCGAGGAGAAGCCGGACTATCTGGCGATGGCGATTGATATCGGCGGGGACCAGGGGACGTTTCGCACGCAGCTTGATCCGCAATACAAGGCGCAGCGTCCGGCCCCCCCGGAAGATTTTCACCCGCAGGTGGAGCGTATTATTGAGATTGTCGGCATGTTGAACGTGCCGGTGCTGTCGGCGGCGACGTTCGAGGCCGACGATGTGATCGCGACGATTTGTGATCGCGTGGTCAAACTCCGGGGGCCGGG
>JBAYVY010000279.1:0-4891 GCA_041674345.1 Phycisphaeraceae bacterium
CAATCCGCATGGCCGACCGCGAGCGTTCCGAGTACGGGCAAATCATTCGGATCGCGGCAGACATCCGCCGCGACTTCCACCGGCGTGACGATATGCGAATGGTCCCGCAAGATCGCCACGCGCTGGCGTGCTTCATCGGCGGTATGCCCGAACTTATCTCGCAGATGATGCGCCACTTCGCCGAGAATGTGTTCGGACAACACCAACTCGTGCGCATCAAAACAGACATCGACCACGGCCCGGCAAATCCCGCGGAAACCAAACGCAGCCAGCAGCACATTGGTGTCAAGAACGACTCTCACGAGATGGTCCCAAGCACATCATCTTCCGATTTGAACCCGGCGACCCGCGCTAGGTTCTCTGACTCCCGGCACAAGTCATGGAACCGATCCATCGCCAGACGCCGACGCAGAATGTCCGCAGCGGTCTGTTCGGGCGTCGCATGACTCAGTACCGATTGCTCCCGCAATCGCTGCTCCAAATCATCGGTAAGCTGGATGGTGATTGTTTTCATATGGTACATCATAGACCGCATTTCATCGCTGGAAAAGGCCCTACATCTTGCGATCCAATAACCGATAGCTGATCGCCTCGGCGACATGCTGCTCGCGCACGTCGGTGCTGTTTTCCAGATCGGCGATCGTGCGTGACACCCGCCGCACCTTGTCGTAGGCACGGGCGCTCAGGCCCAGATCGGTCATCGCCTGACGCAGCAATTCCTGCCCGGCGGCATCCAGTTTGGCGAACTTGTCCAGTTGCCGGCCCGATAGCGTGGCGTTGGTTTTCAGCGGCGAACCGTGCCGATCCGTCTGCACCGACCGCGCGGCGATCACCTGTTCGCGCATCGTTTTCGTGTCCGTGCCGTTCGGCGTGGACGCCAACTGGTGAAACGGAATGCGCGGCACCTCGACATGGATATCAATGCGGTCGATCAGCGGGCCGCTGATGCGCGACAGATAACGGTCCATGTCGCGCTGCGACGATTCATCGGTGGCGAAGTCGCCGGAGCGCGTCGGGTTCATCGCGGCCACGAGCATGAAACGTGCGGGGAAACGGATCGCCGAATGGGCGCGGGCGATGGTGACGACGCCGTCTTCGAGCGGTTGGCGCAGGGTTTCGAGTACGGTGCGGCTGAACTCCGGCAGTTCATCGAGGAACAGCACGCCGTGGTGCGCGAGCGAGACTTCACCGGGGCGGGGGATGGTCCCCCCGCCGATCAATGCCGGGGCGCTGGCGGTGTGGTGAGGCGAGCGATAGGGCCGGCGCATCATCAACGCTTCGCCGTTTTTCATCATGCCAGCCGCCGACCAGATGCTGGTCGTCTGCATCGCCTCGTCACGACTCAGCGGCGGCAACACCCCCGGAAGCGCCTTGGCGCACAGCGTTTTGCCCGTGCCCGCAGGACCGATCATCAGCACGTTATGCGAACCCGCCGCCGCGATGGTCAACGCACGTTTCACCGCTTCCTGCCCGCGCACGTCGCTGAAATCCACTTCCGGGGGCGCCCCGGCGATGTATTGCTCGGCATCGAACGGCGGGTGCGGCTCGATCTCGCGCTGACCATTCAAAAACGCCACGACACTTGCCAATGAATCGGCCGGATACACCGCCAACTCATGCCCGACCGCCGCGGCTTCCGGCGCGTTGTCCAGCGGCAACACGATG
Source organism: Phycisphaeraceae bacterium (assembly GCA_041674345.1). Classification (GTDB taxonomy): domain Bacteria; phylum Planctomycetota; class Phycisphaerae; order Phycisphaerales; family Zrk34; genus JBAYVY01. Next base: position 1,666 of record JBAYVY010000279.1, read on the forward strand.
CCGTCCAGTTTCATCTGCTTTGCCAGCATCGCCATGCTGATCGCGCCCTTGATCGGGCGCAATCGACCGTCGAGCGCCAGTTCACCGGCGAACATGATCTTGCGATGTATCTGAGAGTCGATGGTCTGATTGGCCAGCAGTAAACCCACCGCGATGGGCAGATCGTACACCGGGCCTTCTTTTTTCAGATCGGCGGGGGCGAGGTTGACCAGCAATCGTTGCGCGGGAAACGGGTAGCCGCTGTTGACGATGGCCGAGTGAACCCGCTCCAGCGATTCCTTCACCGAAGCGTCCGGCAAGCCGACGACGGTGGATTTGGCGACGCCCCGATCCGCGATGTCGGTTTCGACTTCACAGGCGATGGCTTCGATGCCCCGCAGAACGAAGCTGTGGACTTGTGAAAGCATGGCGGAAGTTTACGGCGCGACGCGACAATGGGCCAGTGGGAGGAAATCCGAAACCGAAATTTGAACAAGAGGCAACGGGCGTCGCCGGTGAATTGCAGCCGGTGGTTAGCGGAACCCTGCCAGGAAACGGGGCCGAGCAATTTCTTCCTCAAGATCAGATCGGCGGAAGAACGGCCAGACTTCCTCGTCACCGTTCGACGGGGGAAGTGGATGGAGCCAGCCACAAATACCCAATGTCACAAGATTCAGCAAAGCACGTTTTTTACTCGGAAGCGGCCACTCATACTCTCGGCCGGAACGCAAAAAAAGAATATACCTGGCGACGATGTGGCGTCGCTCACGGTCCAGCCGATTCTTGCCGGTCATGTAGTGCATGCGTGGGTCGCAGTACGACGGCCACACGGCCTGGAAGACGCGGAACACAGCCGGATCGTCGGAATCGGTGAACGCGTCCGATGCGTCTTCGTAATCCCAGTTGAGGATGCGACCGGCAGCGAAGTGCCGCAGTAACTCGGCGTAACCATCACGTGCCTTGCGGTCGATCATATGCTTGTCCCGCCAACTCTGATTCATTTGCGCCGCCATCCGGGTGACGCGCCCGGAATGGTGGCGACGTTTTGCCCTATTATCCTTGTCGTCGCGTGAAAATTCAAGAATGATCCGGCGTTATTCGTGGTTTCAATTCCTGCGCGGGGGCCTTCCGTGAAACTGCTGGAAGACCGGCCATCGGAATGGCCGGCTGAAATGCTGACACTGCGCTTCTCACCTCAGGGAGGAAATTTGAAATTCAAAAAGAAGCCGGGGCGGCGCTCGCAAACTCGCTATGCCCCGGCTTCGTGGTTCGCCGTTCGAGTTTCGGGTTTCAAAGTTGATTCAAATTTCGAGTTTCGAGTTTTTACTGTTCTGGCCGAATCACGACCACCTCCACACCCAGCGCCTCGGCCATTTTTTCGCACGCGGCGCGTTCGGCTTCGTTGATGCACGCCGATTCACGACCGGCGTGGACGATCCGACGGATGCCCACCTGCAACAATCGCCGGAAACACGCGGCACACGGCGCACCGGTCACGTAAGCCGTCGCGCCGTTGAGATTGCATCGGGCGAAGGCGACGGCGTTGTCCTCGGCATGGATGAACCAGTCGTATTTTTCGGGACGGGTCAGCGGCACCATGTCGTTGGGCAGCCCGCCCACCGGGCCGTTGTAGCCGGTGCTGACCACCCGGCGATCCGCATCGACCAGCACGCAGCCATGCTTGGTGCTCGGATCGGGCGAGCGCCGGCTGATCTGCTCGGCCAGGTCGAGAAAATAATGATCCCAGTCGGGTCGTTGTTGGAATGCCATGAAATGAAGTTACCCGCCGCCCCGATTCGTGGCAACCGATGCGTCGCCTTCCCCCTCGAACACATCCGAACGCCACCCCACCCGCGTGGAGGACACCCGATGCGCCAGCAATCCGCTCTTGAGGTTCTCAATCTCGCTGCCCTTGGCCGCCGTCAGGTCTTGTTGATCGACGGTCGGCCCCGTGCCGTCGCCGCCTCATGCAGCCGATCCAGCAGCGGCAGGAACCGGCGAAAGTATTTCCAGCCGGTGAGTTGCTCGTCGGTGATCGGTCGCCTCGCGGCATCGCCATGCCGCAGATCACGCGCTACTTGTGGAAAAAGCGCAACGGTAGAATTCGGTTAAGGTTTGTCACCCCTTAACAAACACTGGGCCGAACAGGATTGCCCCCGGCCCCTTTTTCACGTTCACAAGTCTTCGCACGGCAGCAGGATTAAATCGGTGTCCGCGGCGATCCGCTGGAAATCATGGTCGGCGGCCAGCAAGGGATAGCCGGTTTCAATACAGGCGGCGGCGATCAGAAAATCGGTCGGACCCGCCGCAACCCCCTTCCTCCGAAAGTCGTTTCGCAGTCGGGCGGCCAAGACAAATGTCTGACGTTCGAGTGGCGCGAAAGGGAATGGCCGCAGCGCGGACAGCAGCCGTGTGAATTGCTGTTCGGATCGCAGGCCGTCCAGCAGTTCCTGAAGGATGGGGCCAAGAAGGAACAGGCCGTCATCGGCTTCGATGCACGCGCGGAACGCGCGAACGTGGGGATCGTGCTTGTTCACCGAATCCCGGCGCAAGACCAAGGACCAGACCGACGTGTCAACGACGATGTTCACGCCGGTCCTTCTTGTAATCCCATGCTTTGCGGAAATCAAAAGTGCCCATGGCCCCGAGGATTTTGCGCTGCTCGCGGCGGGCGATCAGCTCCTCCAGCGCCACCGTCACTGTTTCCTTCTTGGTGCGGAATCCCCCGGCCCGCTTGGCCTTGCGGAGCAGTTGATCGTCAATGGCCAGATTGGTGGGCATGGCGGCCTCCATGTGTAACGGCTACACATTTTATAAACAGACCCTCCGAGTGTCAACGCAACGAGGCGCTCACCGGACGCTGCCCCAGGGCGAACGCATCTAAATCGCCCGCCCATGTTCGTTAGATTTATGTTTGGTCTTACGCCCCGGGGGGGGGGCCGGCGGTAGTGTGCCTTTCGTTGTTGCGAGGCCTCGCGGTTGGAACATTCACAGATGGGGGGAGTTCTGGCGGGGAGTTCTGCCCCACGCCGTGACGCATCGCCCGGCCCGGCTTACAATGGTTCGCTTCGCATCCACGCGATGTTTCAACGGAGTGAATCATGGATTATTTCGCCTACCGCGACGGACAGCTCTTCTGCGAAGACCTCAACCTCGACGAACTGGCCGCCACCGTCGGCACGCCCGCCTACGTCTATTCCCGCAAAACCTTTGAACACCACTTCGACGCGATCAGCAAAGCGTTCGC
>JBAYVY010000280.1:0-4874 GCA_041674345.1 Phycisphaeraceae bacterium
CGAATTGCTGAACGCGCGACAAGGGTTCGGCATCCAGGCGAGCTGGCCGGACAACCTTCGTCCCTTACGCATCCCCATCGACCATTGCCTGCTGCGTGGCCTCATGGACGTGTTGGATTGTCGAGTGCTGCGCTCGGTTGGATCAGATCATCTCCCCTTGCGCGTGGATTTGCGTATCGGTCTGGATTGATATGGGTCAAGGTAAAAAAACCAACGCCATAAGAAACCGCGGGTTGCCACCGCGCGGCTATGAAGAGGTGCTCGCGCGATTTCCCAATAGCCGCGTGCTGGCACACCCCCGGTTACGCACAGGGCCAGGCGACGAAGCCCGACATCGCGTATCGCCGGGAAGCGCAGGCGACGGCATGATACTCATGTCTGATTGGGTTGGACCAGGTATAATTCAACTGGTATCCGGAGATACTTGATGCTAGAGACCGGCAAACCTAAAACAGAACTTCCCTGGTTGATGGAAGTGGGCCTTGGGGCCGTCAAGCCATTTTACCATACCCAAAAAGGCGCTGCGTTTCTCGGCGACTCGCTTGCGGGGATGCGCAAGATTCCATCCGAAACGGTTGATCTGGTTTTTACAAGTCCCCCTTTCGCGCTGACACGGCAAAAGGAATACGGCAACGAACCTGTCGAACGATACATGGCATGGTTTATGCCTTTCTGCGAAGAGATCAATCGCATTCTCAAACCGGATGGCTCGTTCGTATTGGACATCGGCGGCGCATGGATTCCCGGATCGCCTGTGCGATCCATGTACCACTTTGAAGTGGCTGTCGCACTCTCGAAAAAATTTAAACTTGCGCAAGACTTCTACTGGTACAATCCAGCGCGGCTGCCAACGCCTGCGGAGTGGGTCACGGTTCGGCGTTTGCGGGTGAAAGACGCGGTGAACACCGTTTGGTGGTTCGGCAAGGGGGAATATCCAAATGCTGACAATCGCCGGGTTTTGCAACCCTACAGCGATTCCATGAAAAGTCTGCTCAAAAACGGCTACAAAGCCCAAATGCGCCCCAGCGGGCATGATATTTCGGATAAATTCAACCGGGATAACGGCGGCGCGATCCCATCGAATCTTCTGACCATCGCCAACACCGAATCAAACAGCGCGTACCTGCGAATGTGCAAATCGTTCGCTATCAAACCGCATCCCGCACGATTCCCCGCCAAACTTGTCGAGTTCTTTGCGGATTTTTTATTGGATGGGAAAAACAAAATCGTTGTGGACCCTTTCAGCGGTAGTAATACCACCGGCAGTGTTGCCGAGGCGAAGGGCCATCGATGGATCGCTTTCGAGCAAGAAGACGAATATGTACGGGGTTCCATGCTGCGATTCTTGGATGGCGATCTGTTTATGAATCCTCAGACCCGCGCCGTCATAACGGGAAAACCTGTTCAAAAATAGCGAGATTCCATGCCGGGAATTAAGTTCAATGATCTGGCGGAGCGTTTCATCAACGCCCTCGAATTGGCGGGGGCGACAGTGCTTGTGTTGTCGGGCGCGGCTTCCAGGCCCTTGGTGGTCGGTGTGGTGATGGGCGGGATAACGTATCGCCTCGAAGTGTATCTTTGGGCGGTTACGTTCGGCGGCAAGGGGCGAGGCAGGCCTAAAGAGCGACGCATTCAATTGACAGGCATTGAACAGTTCACACTGAAAGCGGGTGTACGCACGATCCTGGGTGGATGGAGCGACGAAGCGGGCGTATTCGCCTTTTGGGACGTGCGACGACACTTGGGCTTCCGCGCCGGATCGCCCAGTTTGCAAATCTCCCTCGACACGCTGGAACATGCGGCATCAGTCGGCATGTCCACTGAAGTACGCAATGTTCGCGAGGGCGAGGAGATTGCCGTGGCGGTCCAGCCGGACTATCTGATGTGGTATTTGCAGGAATATGAGCGATTGTATGACTGCGGCGGCGAAGTAAAAAACGCCGCGGTATTGGTCGAGGGCAAACCGGAGGACGAACGAGCATTCATTGATACCGGCGAGGGCGATGCCGCCCAATCACGGCGGCATCAAGTCGTATCCGTGGTACGGAACTTCCGTGAAGCGAGATTCCGACCGCTGGTTCTCCGCGCCTATGGCTATCGGTGCTGTCTGACGGGTGTCGCGTTGCGCCTTGTGGATGCGGCACACGTCGTGCCTGTGTCCGATCCGACAAGCACCGATGAGCCAAAAAACGGCATCGCACTCAATCCTCTCCTGCACCGCGCTTACGATTGTGGATTGCTCGGTTTTCTCCCGGGCGGAAAAACCGGCATCAATGATCGCGTATTGAAGGCGCTCAAGCGGCAGAAACTTGATGCCGGATTCGACTATGTTCGCAGGATGATCCCCGCATCCATGACCATGCCTTGTTCCCCGGAATTCCATCCGCCCGACGACTATTTCATTCGTGGTCTGAAAGCGCGCGGATGGCTGGATGCGGAGATCGGAATGGCCGGTTAGGAATTGCTCACAACCATCAAGGAACACCGCGATGAAATCACCAGCGCCTGGCGGCGGCACTTCCCGGGTTGAAGTCGTGCATATCCACGCCGGCGGCTTGTGGGTCGCCGTCGATGATGTGGAGTATTTCCTCCCCTTCGACCAGTATCCGTGGTTCAGGGATGCGAGGGTGGCGGACATTCTCAACGTCGAGTTGCATCACGACCGGCACCTGCACTGGCCGGCGCTGGATGTGGACCTGTCCGTGGATATGCTGGCCAATCCCTCGGCGTACCCGCTGATCGCCAGGTGATGGTTACATGATTTCGAGGATTTTGAACCGTTTGGTTCCCCGGGGCATATCGACTTTGACGGTTTCGCCGACGCGTGCTTTCATCAGGGATTCGCCCATCGGGCTGTTGGCGGTGACTTCGATCACGTCCAGGTCGAAGTTGCCGGTGGCTTCGCCGACCAGTCGGTACAGGTCGGTGTCGCCTTCCTCGCCGTCGTCATCGACCTCGGCCAGTTTGACCGTCGCGCCGAGAAACACCATGTCCTGCGGGATATCGACATCGCCGACGACTTTCGCCGACGCCAGGCGTGCCTCGAACCGGCGAATCTCCGCCTCGTTCAATCCCTGTTCGTCACGGGCGGAGTGATACTCGGCGTTCTCCTTCAGGTCGCCCAACGCCCGCGCCTCGGCGATACGCTGGATGATGACGGGCCGGCGGCTGATGAGTTCCGCCAGTTTCGCTTCGATCTGTTTCTTTTCTTCGGGTGTGATGAAATCCATAGCCCCGTATTTGTAGGGGCTAACGGGCTTCAAGGCAAGTCGGCCCGAAACAGTCGGCCCGAAACAGGGATAAATCGAAAATTCATGTTGCGAAACCGCGACAAAAACCCGCCAGTTTCGCCAATTCACGGATGGATTATTCAAGCTGAGAACGTGGGTTCGGAATAAGCGTGTCGCCGCGAGCCGGAACCGGATGCGAACCGGGGGGCCGGGGAAGTCGTTCAACCGGGCAGCCGCGCATTTCTCTCGGTATTTACCGCATCAACCCGCGGTGATGATTACTTTGTTTTCAGTGAAAACAAAGTAATCATCGCGGTCAAAAAAAGCGGGCGATGCGGCGGGTTCCGCGAGGGATTCCGAGTGTTTCCTTGTCCTGAACTGAGGTTAAGATGTCCATATGACCAGTCCCCACGACATTGAAATCGTCGAAGGCATTGATGCCTTGATGACGCAGGTCGGCGGCGATCCCGATTCCTTCGCCGGCCAGATTCTCCGCGAGATGATGACCAGTTGCCTCAAACTCGTCACCGACGGGGCGGACACCGGCGAACTGAAACTCATCACACGCTCCATCAAGGAACTGCGCTACGCGCTGAAAGTGTTCCGCCCGTATCGCGGCATACGCAAGATCAGCATGTTCGGCTCGGCCAGAACGCCTGAAGATGATCCGACGTATCTCGCGGCGGTCGAGTTCGCGCGCCATTTGAGTCAGGCGGGCTGGATGGTGATTACCGGAGCGGGCGACGGCATCATGAAAGCCGGTCACGGCGGGGCGGGGCGGGAAGGATCGTTCGGCGTGTCGATCCGCCTGCCGTTCGAGACCACCGCCAATGAAATCATCGCCGGCGATTCCAAGCTGGTGACGTTCCGCTACTTTTTCACACGCAAGCTGCTGTTCGTCAGTCAGGCCGACGCGGTCGCGCTGTTCGCCGGGGGGTTCGGCACGCATGATGAGGGCTTCGAGGTGCTGACGCTGATTCAGACCGGCAAGAGTCCGCTGGTGCCGCTGGTCATGGTCGATGCGCCGGGCGATGATTACTGGAAACAGTGGGACGGTTATGTCCGCGAACATCTGCTGGGTCGCCGGATGATCGGCGAAGAGGATTTGAATCTGTATCACGTCACCGACGATTCCCGGAAGGCGGCGGACCACGTGTTGAAGTTTTACAGCAACTACCACTCGCAGCGATTCGTGAAGGACAAACTGGTGATCCGCATGAACCGTCGATTGTCCGATGAAAAGCTCGATCAACTCAACGCCGATTTCGCCGATCTGATCGAACCCGCCCCCGGAAAGGGTCGCGGTCGCATCGAACAGGTCGGTCCGCACAAATTGGAGGAAGATTTCCCTGACCTGCCGCGTCTGAGTTTTGTGTTTAATCGCCGAAGCTACGGCCGGCTCCGCCGACTGATCGACGCGATCAACGAGTGAGGGGAAAGTCGGAAGGCGGAGGAAAGTGGGAAATCGGAAGTGGGAAGTCGGAAGTAATGACACGCCGCATAAAATACTTCCCACTTCCCACTGTCGCAACTCAAGTAGAAATGTCCCCTGTTTGGACTCAGTAGAAGTGTCCCGTGTTGTGGTTCGCCGGGACCGGCGCAGCGGAGGCAAGGGCGCAGCCCGCAGCCGTAGCGGAGCCGGTC
>JBAYVY010000281.1:0-4860 GCA_041674345.1 Phycisphaeraceae bacterium
CGAAAGGTCAGTGACAAGGAACCGGCGGCCATCCACTGCACACCGGACGACTTTCACGGCGAGTGGAATTACACCATTCGACCAAGATCGTAATTTATCAAGTTATTCTTTCGCGGCTCCCAACCGCAACGACTCCCTTGACATCCTCGCGCCCGGCGAAAGTATCATCGGCGCTTACGCCAATACCACCTCCGACACGGGCAACCTCGAAAACCTCTACGCCATCGGGGCCGGCACCAGCTTCGCCACGCCCCAGGTCGCCGGTTCCATCCTCCTCCTCAACGAACTCTACTTCGACCTCCACGGCCAATACCCCACCGTCGATCAAATCCTCGCATTCCTCACACAGTCCGGCCAACCATTCATCACCGACGCCAACCCACCCGACGGCGGCGGCGGGGCCTACCCCCTGCTCAATATCTATCACGCGCTCCAGGCCGTCCCCGAACCGATCTCCCTCGTTCTGCTCACCCCCGCCCTGCTCGTGCTGCTGACCGTCCGCCCCCGCCGCGCCCTTCCGCCGCTCGCCGCGTAAACACCGCACCTCCGCGCACCACGCTCGCCGCCGGCCCACCACCACCATTCACCCCAAACCGATTCACCACGAAAATATGCCTCAATGTTCATTCGTTTTTCGACGAATATAAAAAGATCAGATATTGCGTCTCATGCGACAAAATAAGCCGAAATCGCACTGTTTGCAGCGGATTATTCTGTTCGTTTTTCAACGAATATAAAATCGAAAACCCGGCTTCGCTACACATATGCGATCTTGCATCGGCGTGCCGGATCGCAAAACGTTATTGATGCGAATGGTTACTTTCCCCGAACGCGCCGCGCCGTCATCCGCCGGGACCAAGTATGGTCCCGGCTATCCGTTGGGTTGCGAAACAATTTTTCGCAATCCTCACCGCCCCCAATTCAATTTCACGTCCCCCGCCAACTTCTCGATCTTCACGATCTGATACGGTACCTTCGCTTTCCAATCCAACTCAAATGTGAATTGAATCGCATCGCCCACCTTCAGCCCCTCCAGCGACACGCCCGTCGCCACGGGGAACGGCATCGTCATCGACATCATCCCCACCACCTTCCCCTGATCGTCCACGAAATCCGGTATCGCCTCGTGACGAATCAACATCTGCGAATCCACACTCCCGGCCCCGGGTAATTGCACAATCTCGCCCCGCACCGTGTACGAACGCGCCGACGCGCCCTTGCTTGCAGCTTCCGGGGGCGGGGAGGCGGCTTCCGGGGGCGAACGATCCGAACAACCGATCATGCCCGCCGTCAGCGACATCGTCGCCAACATCATCGCCGCAAGCATCGCGTTCATTCGCCGCTTCATTTGTGATTCCTTTCCCGTGCGGCCCCGATCATCAGGGCTGGGCTTTCGCGGTCAGCGCTTTCAGTTCATCGGTCAGGGCCTGTTCCAGGTTCGGCAGCAGACCCACGTGAACCGTGCGAACCACGCCGTCGCGGTCGATGATGACCGTTTGCGGAATGGCGTTGGCCTGGTAATCGTTGCCGACTTTGCCCTCGCTGTCGAGCAGCACATTGACGCGGAGGTTTTGTTCCTTCAAAAACGCCTTGATCTGGTCGGGCGATTCGCGGAGGTTCACCGCGTAAAGTTGCACACCCTGATCGGCGAATTGTTTGGCCACCTTGTCGATGATCGGCATGGCCATGCGGCACGGACCGCACCACGTCGCCCAGAAATCCAGTATCACCACCTTGCCCTTCAGGTCCGACAGTTTGACCGTCTTGCCGTCGAGCGCGTTCAGCGTGAAATCCGGCGCGGGCTTGCCTTCCAAATCGGACTGCGCCCCGGCACCGAATTGCTGAACCTTCTTCGCATCCGCCGGCGGATCAAACCTGAACGCCCCCGCGTCGATCGGCTGGCCGATCCGCCAGTCGGTGTACGCGATGTGGATGATGACCGAACCGGCATAACCCGTCGCCGCCAGGCCGCGACTCTGGTCCACCACCGCCTTGTGTACCAGCGGCTGGTCCCCGTTGCCGATCCATAAGTCCACCTCTCCCTCCGTGTCGCTCATCTTCAAATGGTGGCAATCCGCGTCGCCCACCTTTTCCGCGCCGATGTATGTCGCGCTAGTCAAATCTTTGGTGATGGCATCCAGCGGCTTGGTCGCCACCAGCGCGCCGTTCAGCAGCAGCCCCATCATCGGGTGTTGAAACACGGTGGCTGGATCGACGGGCATCTGCGTGTATTGCCCGGCTTGCTGAACGTAGGTGGTGATCGTCTTGCCGTCGCTGATCGCCTGCCCGTCTTCCTTGTCGCCGGTGAACTGGATGTGATACTTGTCCGGCCGCTGGATGCGGTACCGAACCGTGCCGGTGCTTTTCTGCGCCGGCTGACCGACGATGTTGATGCTGGCGTCAATCTTCGCCTGCACCGCGATCGTCTGGGCCTTGGCGTAATAGTCGCTCATGGCCTGGAGCGCTTTCGTACTCGCCGCGTCCATCTTCGGCTTGGCCGCCGGTGCCGTCGCTTCGGTATTCCCACTTCCACTTCCACTTCCGGGGGCGGGGGCGGGGGCGGGAGTTTCGGGTTTCGAGTTTCGGGTTTCGGGGGAAGAGGGTTCACCACTTCCGGGGGTGCCGGCCCGGGCCGCCGGGATGGTAGCGAGCATCATCGCCGCCGCCACGAACCCGCTGCATCCGATCATTCGCATCTTGTTCATAGTCGCTCCAATGAAAGACATCGCGTTCCATGCCGAACGCTTACAGCATAGGCCGGAAAATGACGAATGACGAAAACTCGAATGACGAATGAAATCTCAAATTCCAAGCTCCAAACCGCCCGGCCGCATCATTTGAACATTGGCATTTGGAGCTTCATTCGTCATTCGAGTTTTCGTCATTCGTCATTTCGACCTTGGGTCGCCGGTGCCGCGGCTTGTTCGTTTTCCGGGGGCCGGATTCCGGGGGGTCAATCCTCTTCCACCTTCGGCTGGTAAGCCGCGACGATCTGCTGTTGCACCTGCGGCGGAACCGCCTCGTAATGGCTGAACTCCATCGAGTACGACCCCTGCCCCCCCGTCACGCTCTTGATCTGCGACTGGTAATTCGTCAACTCCGCCAGCGGTGCCTGCGCCCTGACCACGCACATCCCGCCCGGTATCACTTCCTGTCCCTGAATCCGGCCCCGCTTGCCCGACAAGTCACCGGCGATGTCGCCCATGTTCTGTTCAGGCACCGTGATCTCCAACAGCACGATCGGTTCCAGCACCACGGGCTTCGCCTTCGTCACCGCGTCGATGAACGCCCGTTTGCCCGCCGTCACGAACGCCACTTCCTTGGAATCGACCGGATGATACTTGCCGTCGTACACCTCCACGCGCACGTCCTGCAACGGATACCCCGCGATCGCGCCCTGGTCCAGCACCATACGAACGCCCTTCTCGATCGCCGGGATGAACTGATTCGGTATCGACCCGCCGAACGTGTCGTTGACGAACTCGAATCCCGCCCCGCGATCCTGCGGCACGACGCGCAGATACACCTCGCCGAACTGCCCCGCGCCCCCCGTCTGCTTCTTGTGACGGTGATGCCCGTCCGCCTTCGCCGTGATCGTCTCCTTGTACGCGATCTTCGGCGGGTGCGTATCGACATCCACGTTGTAACGATTCTTCATCTTTTCCAGACACATCCGCAGATGCATATCGCCCAGGCCGCGAATGATCGTCTCATGCGTGATCGCGTCCCGCTCCACCACGCAGCACGGGTCTTCGCTGGTCAACGCATGCAACGCCTTGCTGATCTTCGTCTCGTCGCCCCGGCTCTTGGCGATGATCGCCAGCCCGTACATCGGCTTGGGGAAGTCCAGCGGCTTCAAATGAATGTGATCCTCGTCATGCGAATCGTGCAGCACCGCGTCGTAATGCGCCTCCTCCACCTTCGCCACCGCGCAAATGTCCCCCGGCAATCCCGCGTCAATCTCCACATGCTCCTTGCCCTGCATCTTGAACAGATGCCCGACCTTGAACGGCTTGCGCGCGTCGCCGATGAACAACTGACTCTCCTTCGTGATCGTTCCCTGATGCACGCGGAATATCCCCAGCCGCCCCACGAACGGATCGACGCTCACTTTGAACACGTGCGCCAGCACATGCTTGGCCGGGTCCGCCTCGGCGTGAAACTCCACCAGGTCCGCATCGCCCGGCTCGCCCCTGATGAACGGACGCGGATTGCCCTCCGTCGGACTCGGCGCCAGCTTCGCGATCAGATCGAGCAATTCTCCGATGCCCACCTGCTTCTTGGCGCTGACAAAACAAATCGGCACCAGATGCCCCTCCCGCAACGCCTTCTCGAACACACCGTGCAGCTTCTCCTCCGCCACCTCCCCGCCTTCCAGGTATTCCATCGCCACTTCTTCATCGACTTCCACGCACTGCTCGATGATCGCCTTGTGCGCTTCATGCACATCGGAAAAATCCGCCCGCCCCTCGGCGCGGCTGAACACGTCGATCACCCCCGCGCCTCCGCCGCTGGGCAGATTGATCGGCAGGCACTGCGGGCCGAAACTCTCCTGCAACTGCCCGACCAACCCCTCCAGATCGACGTTCTCCGCGTCGATCTTGTTGATGACGATCATCCGGCAGAGCTTGCGCTCCGCCGCCTTGTCCATGATCCGCCGCGTCATCATTTCGATGCCGCTCGTTGCGTTCACCACCACCATCGCCGTCTCCACCGCCGGCAGAATCGAATACGCCTGACCCGCGAAATCCGGGTAGCCCGGCGTGTCGATCAGGTTGATGTGCCTCTCCCCGTAATCCAGATGAACCACCGCGCTGACCAGCGAATGCTTGTGGTGCTTCTCCTCCGCCTCGTAATCGC
>JBAYVY010000282.1:0-4831 GCA_041674345.1 Phycisphaeraceae bacterium
GGGCGCGCTCAACGCCGTCACCCGTCAGTTCGTCAGCGTCGTCAACGAAACCTACGTCACCGCGGCGACCGTCTGCGAACTGCTCGACAAGCTGCGCGCGATGCACGGCGGCGAAAACATGGGCGCGGCGACTATCGGAAAAGACGCGGGCTGATCCGACCATCGCCCCCATTGTTAAGGCCATCGAAGATTACGCTTGAACCGACCGCGTGATTTTGCTTGTGGAGATGCCTAGCATGATGTATAGTGACGATATGCCGACGAACGCCGAAGCCCGCCGGGCGCTGAATACTATCCGCCGATGCGTTGCGTCGGATCGGATTCGATTGACGCGGCATTTTCGGGTGCGACTGGCCGAACGGGGCGCATTCTGGACCGATGTATCGGCGGTGATTGACTCGCCCGTGTCGGTCAAGGGCGACGGGGTGGATGACGTGGGGCGATCGCGCTGGATCGTCAGCGGCAAAGCGGCGGACGGCGCGGCGATGGGGCTGGTGTGTGCGATAGGGCGCGACAGCGCCGGCGAACTGACCGTATTCATCACTGCATTTTGGGAGGACTGAACATGCCAAAGAAAACCGCCAACACGTTGACCGAAGATGTACCCTTCACCGCCCGCTTGCCGGCCGGACGGACGCTGTTCGTGCTGGTTCCGGCCAAGTGGTGCGAGCTGGACGCCAGCGGCGAAGTGCTGTTCAAACCCGACGCGGTACGGTTCCTGGACCGTGTGCAATCACTGGCGATGCGAACCCCCGCGATGCCCACGCCCGGTTACATCCGCACATTGCGGGAGGCGCTGGGGCTGACGCAAAAGCAACTGGCCGAACGGTTGAAGGTGGACCCCATGACCGTTGCGCGATGGGAATGGGGCAAGGTGAAACCCAGCGAGCCGGCAATCAAAGCGCTGGACAAACTGCGGCGCGAAGCGGGACGGCACGGCGTAACACTGGCGGCATAAGCGGAAAGCGGTACGCGGCGGCGGCGGGTACTCCCGATGGAGAAAACCGCCGGCAGGTGAACAATTCCCTTGACCATGTACGCACGATATGGATAATATCTATATGGACAGTCGGCAGGTGATACGGCGTTTGGAGCGTGAGGGTTGACGGTTGGTAGCCACCAAGGGCAGCCATCACCAATACAAGCATCCCCAGCGCGGCGGACGGGTGACTGTGCCGCACCCGAAGCGTGATTTGCCGAAGGGCACATTAAAGGCGATTGACCGGCAAGCCGGATGGAAGGATTGACTATGTGGACTTACCCCGTTGTGCTTCACAAAGACAAGGGCAGCGACTTCGGCGTGATCGTGCCGGACCTGCCGGGCTGTTTCTCCGCCGGGCGAACGGTGGATGAGGCGCTGGCGATGGCGCGCCAAGCGATTGAGTTGCACGTTGAAGGGCTGATTGAGGACGGCGAGCCGATCCCGGAGCCGGGCAACATCGAACAGCATCGGCGCAACGGCGACTACGCCGGCGGAACGTGGGCGGTGGTGAGCATCGAACCGGACAAGTTGCGATTCAAGGCCAAGCGGTTGTCCATCACCATGCCGGAACGTATGGTGGAATCGGTGGACCGCTACGCGAAGGAACACGGGCTGACGCGCTCGGGGTTGCTGGCGCGAGCGGCGGCGCGGTACATCGGACGGGGCGATGACGCGGCGATGCGACACAAGGGGCCGGGCAAACCCCGCAAGCTGCGAACGAAGGCGAAGCAACAAGCATGGCCGAGCAACGGCAAAGGCAGGTGAGCGTTGGCGAATCGAAAACGGCAACGCGGCAACGGGCAAGGGACGCTGTACCGACGTTCGCCCGATGCCCCTTGGCGATTGCCGAACACCTGGCCGACTGGCGGGCATATCTGACGGCCAAGGGCGGCACGGCCAAGCATGTCGGCCACGTCCGCGGCGCGGTGGATCGGCTGGTATCCACCATGAAAGCCGAAACGCCGGCGGACCTGACGCCGGCGAAGGTGCAAGGCGCGATCGCGGGCTTGAAGGATAACGGGCTTTCCCTGCGGACATGCAATCACGCCATGCGAGCGGTCAAGGGCTTCACACGCCGGGCGATGCGCAACGGGCGGCTTGCGAGCGATCCGCTGGCCTGGCTGACGGGCTTCAACACGGCGACGGATCGGCGGCATGAGCGCCGGCCCCTGATCGCCGATGAACTGGCGACGCTGTTGAAGGTGACGGAAGCGGCCCCGGCATGGCGCGGCATCAGCGGGGCGGATCGGGCGATGACGTATCGCGTTGCCGTGGGGACGGGCTTTCGACTGTCCGAACTGGCGAGTTTGACCCCCGGAAGTTTCGACCTTGACGCCAACCCGCCGGCGGTGACGATCCGGGCGGCTTACTCCAGGCATCGGCGCGATGATCGGCAACCGATCCGGGCGGACCTGGCCGAACTGTTGCGGGGGTATCTCACGAACAAACCGAGCGACGCGCCGGCGCTGTGCATCCCCGACAGAGCGGCGCATATGCTCAAAGCCCATATGCGGCGGGCGCGGGCGCGATGGATCAAAGACACGCCCCAACCCGCCGAACGCCGCCAGCGACGGCAGGCGGGCTTCCTGACACATGCTGACGCTGACGGGCGGGTTGTGGACTTCCACGCCTTGCGGGTGACGTACATCACGATGATCGTCAAGGGCGGTGCTTCGGTGAAGGTGGCGCAGGAATTGGCGCGGCACAGCGACCCCCGGTTGACGATGAACACCTATACCCGGCTGGGGGTGCATGACCTGACCGGGGCGTTGGACGCACTGCCCGACGCAACGCCGGCGAACAGTGAACCGCACACGATGCGAGCGACGGGAACAGATAACCAGCGGGCGGACGCCGGCGAATTCGACCATCAACAGTACCGTCAGCAACGGGCGCACGAAACGGGGCGAACGAGTGCGAAGCGGTGCGATGAACACAAACGCGGATCACGCGCGGCCGATGAACGAAAACCCCTTGTTTTCCCGATAAAAAACCGCACCGTGCAACGCGGTGCGGTTGTGAGCGAAAATGCCCCCCGATGGACTCGAACCATCAACCCGCTGATTAAGAGTTTGTTTTCTGGCATGTCAACCCATTGATATGTTTGTTAATGATCGTCAATTTAGCTGTTGATTATCGACATGACATGCGTTACTCTGTTGAAGCGTTGTTAATCGACTTTCACGCCGCGCGCTTCAAGGGCGCTTCAACGGAGAAAAACCAATGCCTTCAACAGCCGTCCGACTGGTTCACCCCGACCGACCCACCGAACCGCTAAGGTTCAACTTCACCGTCCGCAACCTCAACCATATCAGACCAGCGCCCGACCGGCAGGTGTGGGTTTACGACGAATCAGCCGACGGCCTGGCGCTGCTGGTCCTGCCGTCCGGGGTACGGACGTTCTACTTCTGCAAAAGGATCGCCGGACGTTACCGCCGGGTCAAAATTGGCCGCTTCCCCGGCGTGACGATTGAACAGGCCCGGCGTGAAGTCGCCAAGCTGACCGGCAAGGTTGCATCCGGCGACAATCCCGCCGATGAGCGGCGGCAGGCGCGGGCGGCAATGACGTTCGGCGAACTGTTCACGATGTATCTGGAAAAGTACGCCAAGCCCCACAAGCGGACATGGGCCGAGGATGAAAAACAGTATCAGCGTTACCTGAAACAGTGGGCGGGCCGGCGGCTGGACCAAATCACACGCGGCGACGTGGCCGCGATGCACGCCCGCGTCGGGAAAGATGCGCCCTTTGCCGCAAACAGGGCGCTGGCGCTGGTGAGCAAGATATTCAACTATGCCGCTGACACCGGATTTCCCGGCGACAATCCCGGCCGTCGCATCAAACGATTCGCCGAACAAAGCCGTGAGCGATTCATCGGCCCCGATGAGTTGCCGCGATTTCTTGCCGCGGTGGAAGCCGAGGAAAACCCGACTCTCCGCGATTACATCAAGCTGGTGCTATTCACCGGCCAGCGGCGGGAAAATGTGGCGTCGATGCGCTGGGATGAAATCGACTTCAACCGGAAAGTCTGGACGATCCCGCCGGAGAAGTTCAAGAGCGGCAAGGCCGTTGAAGTCCCCCTTGTGTCGCAGGTGGTGGACGTGCTGCGGACGCGGCAGGATGCGGCCAAGGCCGAGCCGCACGGCGATGCACGCGATGAGTATGTATTTCCAAACAGGCGGAGCAAGGGCAACGTCCCCTACCTGGCCGAGCCGAAACTGGCAATGTCGCGTGTGTGTGAGCGAGCGGAGATAACCGGCGTTCGGTTGCACGATCTACGCCGGACACTGGCGTCATGGGCGACGATGCAAGGCGTTCCGTACCCCGTGGTGGCGCGCATGGTTGGACACAAGGCACAAGGCGTCACGTCGATCTACGCAAGGTTTGACTTACAGGCCGTCCGCGATGGATTCGAGCGAACCGTCAACGCGATGCTGGCGACGATGATCGCTTCGCAGTCGCAGAAGGCGGTGAAGTGATGAAAACCACGAAGCGCAAATCTTCATCCGCCGATACCACCCGATCCATGCCGAACCGCACCAATGAAAAATCTTGGCTTGAACAGCAACCAGCATTTTTCAAACTGTCACAATCTGCTGTTACATCGGGCAAAGGCGTACTCGAATACCCGTTGGCCGAATCCCACATCCGTCACACGCTGCAGGGGAGCGATTCGGTCTGTGTGTTCACCGCCGAAGAATGGGCGGTGTTGAAGCGACTGGATTTGCTGACACATTCCGGGTTTTTCTCCGTAGAGAAAACCCAAAGATTTTTGCTCAAGCAAGGTCGAGATTTGGCAACGGTTCGGATGTGGACCATGCGAGAGATTTTTGTGGCGTTGAAGGATGCAC
>JBAYVY010000283.1:0-4821 GCA_041674345.1 Phycisphaeraceae bacterium
CGACAAGGCCTCGTCATACAACTGCGTCACCACTCGTGACGCCTTTCGCAGATTCAGACATGCACATTCCTGGGCAGCGCGCAAACACAACGCTCGGTCCATCATGAATTGGCTCCGGTGACTTTGGGCACACGCATGTTATGAATTACAAACCCCAGCGCCAAGCGTTAAATGCGATTTACGTCAAAATTGTTTTCCAGCGCAAAACGCTTGCATTTCCCATTATGCGATCAAGTCGTTCGTCGCACACGGAAACGTCACCTCCAGCAACGTCATGTCCGCCTCCACCGACAGCATCGGCTTGTCCATCACCGCCGGTAAAAGCAACGTCTGACCGCCCGCGATCGCCGTTCTCGCCGCGCGATCATCCGCATGTTCGCACATGATTTCGCCCTTGCCGCTCAACACCATCCACACCACCGGCTGTTCATCCGTCAACGCCTGTCGATACCCCGCCTTCAACTTCACCCGATCCATATGGAAATGTTCGCACCGCACCAGCCCCTCCACCGTCGTCATCTCCCGCTCGATCTTCGTGCCCGGTTCATGCCGCGACGTATCCGCCGGCCCGAACGTGATGCACTCCATCGCCTGCGATAGGTGCAGTTCGCGCCCCTGCCGGCCCCAGTCGTACACGCGGAACGTTGTGTCGCTCGGCGTCTGAACCTCCGCCACCAGTATCCCCGCACCCAACGCATGACACGTTCCCGACGGCAAATAATGTATCTCCCCCGCTCGTGCCGCCACCGCGATCATGAGTTCCTCCACACGGTTGTCCGCAATGGCGTCCCGGAAACTTTCGGGGGTCACGCCTTCCTTCACGCCCTTGTAAATCACCGCGCCCGGCTCGGCGTGCAAAATGTACCACGCTTCACTTTTCAAATGCGCTTCGCTGTGCTGTTGCGTGTACGCCTCGCTGGGATGCACCTGCACCGAAAGATTCTCCGCCGCGTCCAGAAACTTCACCAGCAGCGGAAATCCCCCGTCATCGCACGGCGGCAATCGCCCCATCAGTTCGCCCCCGAAATGACGGATCGCATCGTGGATGCTCTGACCCGCCAGCGGGCCGTTGTCGATGATCGAACGCTCAGCCCCGCCCCCCCCGCCGCTCACGCTCGTCGCGCCAAGGTCCGCCAGTTCCCACGACTCGCCGATCTTCTGACCTGTCGGCAACGTCCGGCCCAGCTTTTCCAGCGACCGACCGCCCCAAACCTTCGCCTTGTAAATCGGTTGAAACTTCAACGGATACATCTTCATCGGCTGCTCCTTTGCGACTGCGAATAGACGTACAAGACCTCTGTAACGTAGGCCGGTATCCGCCGCTTGGCAAGCGCCGCCTCGACTCAAGTCACCCCTCCGCCCGACCGATGCTGATAGTGAGACTGTGGGTCATATGCCTTTGGCATACACAGTCCGGCTTGGAGGGTCCGAGTTTCGGCGAGACTCGGGCTCTCTTTTTCATGCGCCAAACAAAATGAACTGCGGAGACGCGGAGAATTTTGAAACCACGGATGAACACGGATAAACACTGATAGAAACATGAATACAAATCCATCCGCGTTCATCCGTGGTTCCATATTTTAATTTTCTTCTCTGCGTCTCTGTGCCTCTGCGGTTCATTTCTTCTTCGTGGCGGACAAAAAAGCGTTATCATGTCATTATGGCCAACACACAAAAACCCTGGGAACACGCCAAATCAGCCGGCAGCGAACACGACGCCCTCGCCGCCCGGTTCGTCGAATCCCTCAGCTACGACACCCGGCTCTACAAGCACGACATCGCCGGTTCCATCGCGCATGCGCGAATGCTCTGTCATGTGAAACTCATCTCTGAAGACGACCTGACCGCCATCGAGCGCGGCCTGAAAGAGATCGAAGCCGAGATCGAAAGCTGCCGGGACGAGCAAGGCAACTTCCGGGGGTGGCCGGGTTGGAAGATCGAACTCGAAGACGTGCATATGTGCATCGAAGCGGCCCTGATCGAAAAGATCGGCGACCCCGGACGCAAGTTGCACACGGGCCGAAGCCGCAACGATCAGGTGGCTTTTGACCTGCGTCTATGGCTGCACGACGCCGAGGAAATAATGGGTGATGCTATCACCGATTTGATTCGAGCCATGCTCACATTAGCTGAGCGCGACGGCGATATCGTTATGCCCAGCTACACGCATCTTCAACGCGCCCAACCAATTGTCGTCGGTGGCGAACTGCTGGCCTGGGTCGAGGCATTTCAAACAGCCGCGAATCGGTTCGGAGGCGCAAGCGGTTATGGTGTTATTGACGACTCGCCTCTGGGTAGTGGTGCCATCGCCGGCTCCTCGCTTCCGCTGAATCGCTTCCTGAGCGATGGAAACTACGAACACGGGCTTGTGCGAAGTGACGGCGAAGGCATGATTATTTCCCCCAGCGCCAACAGTATCTTCTCGACAGCAACACGAGATCATGCCATCGACTTCGTTTACGCCCTCGCCATGACCGCGCAATGGCTTTCCCGCTGGGCCGAGCAGTGGATCATCTATATGACCACGGAGTTCGGCTTCCTCCAAATCGGCGACGCCTTCACCACCGGCTCCTCCATGATGCCCCAGAAACGCAACCCCGATATGCTCGAACTCATCCGCGGACGCTGCGGCAATATCTACGGCCACCTCGTCGCCCTGCTCACCCTCTGCAAGGGCCTGCCCATCGGCTACAACCGCGATTTGCAGGAAGACAAGCGTCACGTCTTCGCCGCTTACGACACCGTGCGCGATTGCCTCGAAATGGCCGCCGCGATTGTGAAGTCCGCCGAGTTCAACGAACAGCGCATCGCCGCCTCACTGGACCGGGGTTTTCTTGATGCGACTTCACTGGCCGAATATCTCGTGACCAAGGGCGTGCCGTTCCGCAGCGCCCATCAGCACGTCGGTTCGCTGGTGCGTCACTGCATCGAGAAGACAATCGTGAAACTCGCCGACCTGACCGTCGAACAGATGCGACAGATCGGCAAGTGCGACATCATCGCCCAGGATGTGTACGACTGGCTCGGAGCGGCCAACGTCGTCAAACGCTACCAAACATCGGGCAACGCCGGCCTGAGCGGCTACCGCGCCCAACTGGAACAATGGAAGCAACGCCTGGCCAAGTGATCCGCCGCGGGCAACCGCTTTCTCAAAAAAATAGTAACCACAGATGAACGCGGATGAACGCAGATTGATTTTGATCCAATCTGATCTGTGTTAATCCGCGTTCATCTGTGGTTCCAATTTTCTTCTCCGCGCCTCTGCGGTGAATTTTCCCCTTTTTCCACCCACATGCGGAGAATGCGGTTGCCCAGTGATCCGCCGCGAAGCGTTCGCACGGAATTGACATTCACATCGCCATTCCGCAAATTGGCGGCATGATTCGACATCAAACGCGGCTGCGAATTCGCACACACGAGCCGGTGAAACAGGCCGGCCTGTTCGCGCGCCCCGTCACCGTCCGCGCCGATGTCGCATCCCACGATCATGACTTTCTTGAAATCGTGCTGGTGTTCGCCGGGCGCGGCGTCCACCGCACCCTCTACGGCCACAAAACCCTGCGCCCCGGCGATGTGCTGGTGATCGGCCCGCGACAGTGGCACGCTTACGAACAGTGCGGCGGCCTGAAAGTCTGGAACTGCGGCATCGGCGAACGCCTGCTCAAAGATGAACTGGCATGGACCGCTGAAGACGCGACCCTGCGCTGGTTGCTCTGGCCCGTGCCTTCGTCGCCGCAATCGCCGGATGAAGGGCGGGGCATCATCGAAGGGCGATTCGGCGGACGCGCTCTGCCCAAGGCCCTGATCGCGCTGCGGGAACTGGCCGATGCCGCCAACCAGCCCGAACGGCTCGGACGCCTGCTTATTTTCCTGGCCGCGGTGTCCGACGTGCTCCATCCCGGCGGTGATCGGCAGCGTGCCTGTCCGCCCGTGCATCCGGCCGTGCGCCGCGTCATGGAGGCGATGCGCCACGACCTCGCCGCCGATTGGTCGTTGGATCAGATGGCGCGCATCAGCCGGGTCAATCGTTTCTATCTCGTGCGATTGTTCCGCCGACACACCGGCCAAAGCCCCGTCGCCATGCTTTTGAAATGGCGATGCGAACGCGCCGCGGGCCTGCTCATCCAGACCGACCACCCCGTCGCCCACATCGGCATGAGGGTCGGCTGGCCCGACCCCAACTACTTCGGCCGCCGATTCCGCCGCCACTTCGGCACCCCCCCCTCCGCCTTCCGCGCCGACCATCGAAACACCTGACAAAGCGTGCGAGAAATCGGAATACAGGAGTCAGGAGTCAGAATGTCCCGGCGCGCCGGCGATTCTTACTCCTGTCTCCTGTCTCCTTCTCATACTGATGCCGTTTCCCGTTTGTACGGTGTTATTTGAACGGCCAAAGCAACACTTCGCACACGCGCGGCGTGTCGCCGTCGGCCAGGCCGAATATCCACTCAACATCCTTCTCCGTGCGCGGCCGTTGAATCAGCGCTGTCACGGTGTGTTGCCCGGCGGACATCGGCTGCATGGAAAGCTGATTCAGCGGAGCGCGATGGTAAGCCGGGCACACCCAGCCGCCGTCGCGCCCGAAGGCGTACCGACCATCAAGATACACCCGACACCATGCGGCGGTGTTGAACAGCAGTTTCATTTTTCCGTAATCACGATCCAGTTGGAACGTGAATCGCAGCAGCGCGATGCGCTGCTTGAATTCGCCGTAACCGTTCACGGCCCTGCGGGTAATAGGGCGGGAATGGGTTGATGGTGGATGGCGGCGTTGAAGGCGTCGCGGAGATAAGCGAAGACAGATCGGCCCTGTTGCGTCAA
>JBAYVY010000284.1:0-4774 GCA_041674345.1 Phycisphaeraceae bacterium
AACATCCGCTTCGACCTGGAAGGCGAGGGCGTGTTCAACCAGGACATGATCCTTCAGGCGATGGAACTGAAGCCCGGCAGCGTGTTCAGTTATGACCTGTTGCGCAAAAGCACCACGGCGGTGAAAGACCTGTTTGGAAAGCTGGGGTACCTGTCCACCGACGAGGGCGGACTGACGCGCATCACGATTGAGCGTGTGTTCAACGAGGGTACGCCGACCGTGGACATGGTGGTCTTGGTACGCGAAGGCAAACAATACACGGTGGGCAACGTGATGATTCGGGGCAACGCCGGAACGCAGGACCGTGTGGTTCGGCGTGAAGTGCGGGGCCTGGAACCGGGCCGGCCTTACGACCGCGCCGGGCTGGATGAGAGCGTCAAGCGCATCCGCGAATCGGGCCTGTTCAGTCAGGCGAAGGCGACGGTGCAGGGCGACCCGCAAGACCCGACGCGCGATCTGTTGATCGAGGCGAAAGAGGGGAAGACCGGCTCGGTGAGTTTCGGCGCGGCGGTCAGCTCGGACGCCGGGGTGGTCGGCGCGATTGATCTGAACCAGCGCAATTTCGACTTTCAGGACTGGCCGGAGAGTTGGGGCGAGTTCATCAGCGGGCGCGCGTTCCGCGGAGCCGGTCAGCAGTTCGGCATCTCGCTCCAGCCGGGCATGGACTTGTCGCGGTATTCGGTGAACTGGGCCGATCCCAGCTTGTTCGACACGGACTATTTCGTTTCCTCGCGGGTTCAGTTTTATCAGCGCGAACGCGACCGGTATGACGAGCAGCGATTGGGCGGCTATGGGTCGTTCGGCAAGCGGTTCGGCGACGTGTGGAGCGCGACGGCGCGCGGGCGGGTGGAGCAGATCGACATCACGAACATCGACGTCGATGCGCCGGTGGACGTGTTCGACGTGGAAGGGATGAGTTTGATATCGGGGATCGGCCTGGAGGTGCAGCGCAACACGACCGACAGCCGCATTTTCCCGACACGCGGGACGCGGCTGGTGGTGGGTTACGAACACGTCGGCCCGCTGGGCGATTACAACTATGACAAGGTTTCCGCGGAGGCGAATGCCTTTTTCACGGTGGACGAGGACTTTTTCGGTCGCAAGACGGTGCTGAGCTTGCGGAGCGAAGCGGGGTACATTCTGGAAAGCGACCAGGCACCGACGTTCGAGAAGTTTTACGCCGGTGGGCATTCAAGTTTTCGCGGGTTCAAGTACCGCGGCGTGGGGCCGCGCGGGATTCGACATGACACGCTGACCTTGGGCGACGATCCGATCGGCGGGGAGTGGATGTTCCTGCTGGGCGCGGAATACAACTTCCCGGTGTGGCAGGAATATGTGCGGTGGGTGTTCTTCGTCGATAGCGGCACGGTGCAGAAGGACATCGGCTTTGATGAATGGCGCGTGAGCGTGGGAACGGGCGTCCGGCTGACGCTGCCGTTTTTGGGCCAGGCGCCGTTCGCATTCGACCTGGCGTACCCGCTGCTGACGCAGAGCGGGGATGACAAGCAGTATTTCAGTTTTTCGATCGCCCTGCCGTTTTAGGAAGGCGTGAGGCGGGGAAAACACCGAACCGGCGCCCGGCCCGAACGTATGAACTGAACTGGTGTCTCGAAACCCGAAACTCGAACCCGAAACTCGAAACCCGAAACTCGAAACTTTTCTTTCAGGAGATTCGCCGATGACTCGTAACGCATGGATGGTGATGACCGCGGTGGTGGTGGCGGCTGTGACGCTGACGATGGGGCTTCGCCTTCAGGGGCAGAACGCCGCCGCCGTGGCGACGCGCGTGGCGGTGGTGAATGTGGACAAGGTGTTCAACGATCTGGGCGAACGCTCCAAGATCGAAGCCGACATCAACACCCGCATTTCCGATCTTCAAAAGTGGTTGCAGGATCAGAACAAGGACATCGAAGCCATGAAGGCCGATCTGGGCATCCTCAAGCCCGACACGGCTGAATACAACAAGAAACTGGACGCCCTGACCAAGGCCGCGATCAGCGCGAAGGTGGAATCCGACTTCCGTCAGCGCCAGATCGAACAGGAAAAAGCGATCCAGCTTGAAAATCTCTACCGCAAGATGATCGACGCGGTGGAGCGCGTGGCCAAGAACGACGGCTACGATCTGGTGCTGTTCAAGGACAACATTCCCGAATCGCTGCGCGGCGCCAATCAGCAGCAGATCGCCCAAATCCTTCAGGTCCGCAAGTGCCTCTATGCCGCCCCGCAACTGGACCTGACCGACCGCGTCAAAACCATGCTCAACAACGACTACGCCAACCGCAAATGATGCGGTCGCCACCGGAAGTTGAAGGCCGGAGTGCTTCAGCACCCCGGCGAATTACGGATTACCGATGTATCCCCCCGCGACGCGGTGTCCCACGGCACCGCGTCGTTTTTTTGTGCTATCGTATCGCCATGAAATCCCTCACCGCATCGCAAATCGCTGAACTCACCGGCGGGCGCACCCTTGGCGCGACGGATACCCCGATCACCGGTCTGGAAACCCTCGACTTCGCCGGGCCGAACGATCTGACATTCATCGGCGACGCCAAACACGCCGAACGCTGGCCGGATTGCAAAGCCCGCATCGCACTGATCGACCGCAAACTCGTCGAGCGCCAGGCCGTAGGGCTTAAGCCCTGCGGCCCGACCCCCGGTGACAATCGCGCCCTCATCGCCGTCGATCACGTCGATCTGGCGATGGCGAAAATCCTCGAACATTTCGCGCCCCCGCCCCAGCTTCCGGGGGTTGGCGTTCATCCGTCCTGCGTCATCGACCCCGCCGCGAAAATCGGCGCCGGCTGCCGCGTCGGACCGCATTGCGTCCTCGGCCCCCGCGCCACGCTCGGCCCCGGCTGCACACTCCACTCCGGCGTCACCATCATGGACGATTCCTCCGTCGGCGCGCAAACCGAAATCTTTCCGGGTGTCGTCATTCGTGAACGCTGCCACATCGGGGCCGGTTGCCTGTTGTCCAGCAATGTCGTCATCGGCACCGACGGCTTCGGATATCGCCCCTCGCCCGATGGCCGCTCGCTGGTCAAAATCCCGCACATCGGCGGCGTGCGCATCGGCGACGCCGTCGAACTCGGCGCCAACACCTGTGTCGATCGCGGCAAGTTCTCCGATACCGTCATCGGCGACGGAACCAAAATCGACAACCTCGTGCAGATCGCCCACAACTGTCGCATCGGCCGCTGCGTCGTCATCGCCGGTTGCACGGGTGTCGCCGGTTCAACCACCATCGGCGACGGGGTGCAGATCGGCGGCGGGGCCGACATCAAAGATCACCTGACCATCGGCCCCGGCGCGAAGATCGCCGGCGGCGCGCAACTGATGCACGACGTACCGCCCGGCGAAACCTGGGCCGGGAGTCCCGCCCAGGAACACCGCAACGCCGCCCGCCAATACGTGGCGATGCGCCAGTTGCCGGAGTTGATGAAGAAGGCGAAGAAGTGGATGAAGGAGTAACGGACATGGGTTTTTGTATGTATCCAAAGTCTCGGCTTAGGCCGTCTCTGTGGCCGATAGCAGGTGTCGCCGCAGAATCCCGATTCTAGCCCTAACCGAAAACTGGCGGAAAACTCAAACCCAGTTTATGCTGATTGGCACTATGCTTGACACTATTTACATTAAGCGATTCCGTGGAATAAAGGAACTGCAATTATCAGACTTGGGAAGGATCAATATTTTTTTGGGGAACGAACGCTGCCGGGAAAACAAGTGTACTGGAAGCGGTATCGATAATCGCCAATCCAATCGCAGCGAATTGGCTTGTTACACTGTCTCAATGGCGAGAGATATCACCGCCAAGTCAGGCCAATGACGACGCATTGCGTGTGCTATTTTGTGACCTTGATGTCGCACATTCCCCAAGATTTGAATTTACGATTGGCGGGAAACCGTACAGTCTGCTCATCGAAGCAATTACAACGGGGACAATCGTTAATCCCGGGTCTGTCACTGAATCAGCGACATCAAGCCCCATGGCGACGGAGCCGCAAACAGAACTTCGGGGAGTAAAACTAATTTATCATCAACCAGGGAAAGACCCTGTTGAGTCTCCTTTAAACCTGATAGAGCAGGGATTTCAAACACCTCCTCCTGTTGCAGCCGAACGTCTTGGTGCTTTTCATATCCATGCCAGGCGAGCCACAAGTCCAGGCGAAACTGCTCGATTGTTGACCTCGCTATACGAAACTAAACGAGAGAACGAGCTACTCGACCTTCTGAAGAAAGTAGATCCTCGAATTATCCGTATGTGGCCTGGCATAAGGAAATCCGGACCCACTGTATTCCTCGATATCGGCTTAACTCGTTCACTGCCGATGAATGTTCTTGGCGATGGCTTTTGTCGCGTGGTCTTGATGGCAACCGGTCTGCTATGGACCAGTGGGCAATTACTGATCGTCGATGAGATCGATTCCGGGCTGCATCACTCCATCATGCGTTCGGTCTGGAAAGGCATAGCGGGGATAGCAGGCGAGAAACAGATTTTTTGCGCAACACACAACGAGGAAATGTTGCGGGCAACACTTGCCGCATTTGAACAGCACCAAGATTGGCTTCGAATCTTTCGACTTGATCGACACGAAGACGGAACCCTGACCGCCCAAAAATATACCTATGAAACATTCCGTATCTCCGATCAAGCGTAAGCGTTCCACGAAGCGGTGAGGATTCAGATTGTGGGGGTGGATGCTGACCAGCGGTCGGGCAGGAACTGGTCGAGTTGACTGATCGGCGTGGCGGGCAGACGACGGATCAGATCGTG
>JBAYVY010000285.1:0-4761 GCA_041674345.1 Phycisphaeraceae bacterium
CCGCGCGCGGGCGGGAGCGCCGCCGGAGCGGTTGGCGGGCGGTTCCGCGGGCGCGTGTCCGGGGGGGCTCCCGGGGGCCTTTCCGGGGGCGCTTCCGGGGGCGATTCCGGGGGCGGTGACGAGCCAACCGTCGTCGCCGGGCCCACCCTCGCGCTCGGTGCCCGCGTCGCCCGTGAGGTCCGCGATTTCCCTCTCGCCTCCGTCCACCTCCAGCCATCGGTCATGCTGTCGCTCGATGAGCCGCCCGTTCTCATGTCCGGCCTGCCCCCCCTCGCTCGCCTCCCTCGCTTCGCTCGTCGCATGTTCTATTCCCTCATGCACCGCCAAATCGACTCGGTCATGGGCCCCGCCGTCAACAACTTCCGCGCCACGCTCGGCCTGCCCCCCGTCCGCCGCATGTACGACCGATGGTGGCACTCACCCGACGCCATCCTCGGTCTCTGGCCTCAATGGTTCGCTCCCCCAGCGCCCGACTGGCCCCCCAATATCACCCTCACCGGCTTCGCCCGCTACGACGCCCCCCCCGGAAGGATGGGCTGGCGGGGGCAATTCATTGCCCCCGCCCTCGCCGACAAACCTGTCGTCTTCACACCCGGTTCCGCCAATCGTCACGCACATCGCTTCTTCCTCGCCGCCGTCGATGCCTGTCTCCGTCTCCAACGCCCCGGCATCCTCCTCACGCAATTCCCCGAACACCTGCCCGCTTCCCTTCCGCCATTTGTCCGACACATTCCCTATGCGCCCTTGCAAGACCTGCTCACTCACTGTGCCGCCATCGTCCATCACGGCGGCATCGGCACCACCGCCGCCTCACTGGCCGCCGGTGTGCCCCAAATCCTCATGCCCCTCGCCCACGACCAACCCGACAACGCCGCCCGCATTGAAAAACTCGGCACCGGCGTCACGCTGCCCCCCCGCCGCTTCACAGGCCCCAACCTCGCCGCCCAACTCGCCGCCCTGCTCCACAACCCCGCCATCGCCTCCCGCTGCCGCGCCGTCGCCGACAAACTCCTCCACGAAAACGGCTGTGAAGCCGCCGCCGACAAACTCCAATCCATGATGCGCCCGGTGCGACCTGTCCGATCGCGGCCGGAAAAAAAGTGAAGGGTGAAAATGAGAGCATCCGGTTTTACTCCTGTCTCCTGTCTCCTGCCTCCTGTCTCCTGTCTCCTGCCTCCTGTCTCCTTCTCACACGTTTTTTTACCCGGACGAGACACGCGACACGTCTTTGAGAAACGCTTCCGCCGCCGCTTCGCTTTCAAACTCGCCCCCCACGCACAGCCACACGCCCTCCGGCTCCAGTTGCCCGAACACCGTCATCGCATCTTCCGCGTCGGCGGCGATCACCTGCACGCCTTTGCCCGCCCGCTGGCATCGTTGGTACACCTCGATCCAGTCCGACGCACGACCGCCGCCCGCTCCGTACACCCATTGCACCGCGTTCAATTTCGGCAAATCCAGCAGCAGGTCCAAATGTCGCAGCGCCCGCGGGCCGTCCAGATGGAAAATACTGCGATCCAGCGGCTCCATCTCCTTTTCAATGCACGGCAGAATCATCTCACGCGCCACCTCATGCGACACCATGCACCAAAAGTCGCAATTGGACACGTAGGCCGGCCCGTCGTGATACGTCGTCGTCCAGCACGTCGAACCGAAACCCGTGCTTCGCACCTTGTCCCACTGACGCTGAAAACACTGGTTAATCAGGTCCGACACATGCAATCCGGCGCGGGCGATCATGTCGGGGCAATCCATGATGTCCATGCACAGCATCTGCGGATCACGCAGGGCCGCGAGAATGTCGTAGCTGCCGTGCAGGTCCGTCATCCCCACGAGAAAACGGCCATCGCATCGCTCGATCGCCATGTCCTGCATGATCTCGATCTGTTTCCAATACACGTTGTCGAAGTCCGGCGTGATGCCGAACAACTTCGGCCAATCCCCCGCCTCATGAAAAATCGGCACCGACCACGACGAATGTTCGCTGAACTCCAGTTCGACGCCCAGCGGCGCGGCGCAGATGTCCGGCCCCATGTTCGGGTTGAAAAACGGTATCGCATCGCCCACCCATTGCCGGCCCGCCATGTACGCGATCGCGCACTCCACCTGAAACTCGGCGTCGAACCAGCGCTGCCGCCAGTCGGCGTGCGACTTTCGCGGCATCACCATCGGCCGCTTCGGTTTCACGCCCAGCGACACCGGCGGACGGTCGATGATCTGTCGATGCCACCACGCCTCGAATCGTGCGGCGGTTTGCGGAAAGTCCGGCTTGAATCCCAACGGCCTGGTCATGGCGCGTTCTCCATTTCCCAAAGCGTACCTGATGTTCACGGAAAAACTTCCGGTAAACCGACACGTTCATCCCGAAAAATAAGGTGCTGATCGCAAGAGGCGGCAAGGTTCCGCGAACGCGGGGAAGAAAATCGTTATCCGTGAAATCCATGTCGCAGCGCCTCGGCGTAAAACCGCGGATTCAGCCAGCGATTCCGGCCCGGTCGGTACTGCGGATGTTGCGCGATCAATTCACGCATCACCGCCGGGTGCGTCCCCCGATAATTTTTCAGGATCGGATAACGCTCCATGAACTTGCCGAACTTGTGGGTCTCCCGCCGCCTGCGTTCGGCATCGTCCAGCGTGCCCCACCACAACTGGCGCACCATGTCGAGCTTCGCATCCAGCTGCGCCCGTGTCTTCACCCAGCCGTAATGAAATATCCGCGCGCTATCTTTACTTCCGGGGGCGGGGGTCGCCCATTGAACGTATGTGCCCAGAAAGTTTTTGTCGAGATACCCGTCGCGGTTGCCGACGTTGCCGGAGTAACCCGTCATCGCCGGCCCGCACGCATCGCCGATGATCCGACACGACCCGTCCAGCCGGACGATGCGCGACGCCTTGTGATACATCCACGGGTCGGTCGTCTGGTAATCCATCACGAAATGCAGATACCTGAACAGCAGCGCTTTCACTTGGTCGTGTTCCGCCCAACGTTCGCAGGCCGCTTTGATCTTCGGCAAATCATCCTCATGCACCACCTCATCGGCCTGAATATAAAATCCCCAACTTTTACTTCCGGGGGCGGGGGCGGGGGCGGGGGTCGCCGCGTCCAGCGCCTTGTTCGCCTCGATGCTCAGCACCGTGCCATCGACCTTCACATCGGGCCACTCGCTGTCCACGATCTCCACCTTCCGGGGGTCGATGGATGCGACCAACTCGCGTGTGCCGTCGTCGCTCTTGCCGACGACGAACACGAACCGATCACAGATCGGCAGCACCGACCGCACCGATTGCACCACCGGATAACCCAGCCGAACCAAGTCCTTGCCGAATGAAAAGCCGATGATGGGCATATGTGGGAAGGGACCGAGGGATTAAGGGACTGAGGGAATAAGTGGAAGACACATGAACATTTTCTTCCCTTATTCCCTCATTCCCTCATTCCCTGTTCCCTTCTTCTCCTTACGCGTTTTTCCCGCAACATTGCTTATACTTTTTTCCCGATCCGCAGGGGCACGGGTCATTGCGGCCGACGTGTTTCTGGCGGTTCACTATCGTCTGCACCACCTGTCGCTCCGCGCCGGCGCGATTCGCCGCTTCCATGTCCGCACGCTGCTGCGCGGTCGCCCCCGGAACCACGTCACGCGCCGCCGCCGATGCCGCACTTCCGGGGGCATTACTACTTCCGGGGAGATTACTTCCGGGGGCGGGGGCGGGGGCGGGGGCTTCGTGATGCGTTTGCTGATTCGCATATGCGTTGCGCATCCGCACGTTCGGCGTGAGTTTCGCGCGGAACACCAACTCGCTGGTCTTGTCCCGAATCGTCTTCTGCATCTCCTGGAACATCCGCGCGCCTTCGCTCTTGTACTCGATCTTCGGGTCTTTCTCCGCATAGCCGCGCAGGCCCACCGAGTCCTTCAATTGATCCATCGCGTACAGATGATCTTTCCATGTCGTGTCCAGAATCTGAAGCAGCACGAACCGCTCCAACTGCGTCAGTTCCGCACGCAATATCTTCTTCGCCTGGTGGCGAAGATACTCCGCCTTGTCCTCCGCCGCCGCCAACTCCTTTTCATCCAGCTTCACGCCCCACCGCTTCTCGAACTTCTCCGCCAACATCGCTTCCGGCGTGCCGGTTTCAGCCGGCATGGTCTTCCCGATCCATTCATCGAGTTTCTCCCCCCACCACGGATGCGCCGCCGCGACCAACTCCTTGCGTAATTCATCCAGCGTCAGTTTGCCGACGTGTTCCGCGGTCCATTCCAGGTCGTATCGTTGCCTGGCCCACTGGGTCAGTTGGTCGGCCGCCCATGCGCCGGCTTCCCGTCCCTGCTGCGCCAGTCCGAACGCCGTCTCCAGCGCGAATTGAATCGGATATTCCACCTGCCGCCTGTCGTAAATCTCCCGCGCTTTTTTGAAAATCAAATCCGCCACGCGCT
Organism: Phycisphaeraceae bacterium; assembly: GCA_041674345.1. Lineage (GTDB taxonomy): Bacteria > Planctomycetota > Phycisphaerae > Phycisphaerales > Zrk34 > JBAYVY01. The sequence continues at coordinate 4,434 of JBAYVY010000285.1, forward strand.
GCTGCGTCTGCCCCTGCGTTTCGCTGGAACCCTTCATCAATTCTTCCGGGGGCAGTTCCATGTCGAACTTGCGTTTGGCCCAGTCCGCCAGTTCCTTCGCCGCGTATTGCGGGTCGAGGTATTTCGCCAATCCCTCCAGCGGGCGTTTGTCGATCTGCTCGAACGCCGCCGCCGTCAGCAATTCCCCCAACTCGCGCGGGTTGCTCTCCTTGATCTTCGCCTGTTTCAAATCCACATGAAACCGGCTCATCGCCCACGAACTCAATCCCTTCGCGTCCCATTCCTCCACCGGCACGTCATCGCTCGCATATTCCGCCAGCGAGTTCTC
>JBAYVY010000286.1:0-4759 GCA_041674345.1 Phycisphaeraceae bacterium
GCGGGCACTTGTGCAAACTGGCGCATCGGCCCGAAGAAGGTTACGAACTGGCAGCGGTGTGCGACATCAAACCGAACATCCTCGAAGAATATCGCAAGGAGTTCGGCGACAAACTGTTCACCACCACGGACTACAAGGAACTGCTGGAGCGGGACGACATCGACATCGTCTTCGTCACCACGCCGGACTACTGGCATGAGGAACACGCCGTCGCGGCGCTCGGCCGGGGCAAGTCGGTCTATCTCGAAAAGCCGATGGCCATCACCATCGCCGGTTGCGACCGCATTTTGCAAACGGCCAAGAACAACAACGTCAGGGTCTATGTCGGGCATAACATGCGATTCTTCCCGGTGATCGAGAAGATGAAACAGTGGATCGTCGAAGGCCGCATCGGCGAAGTGCAGGCGATCTGGTGCCGGCATTTCATCGACTACGGCGGGGATGCGTACTTCAAGGACTGGCACTCGGAACAGCGTTACGCCACGGGGCTGCTGCTCCAAAAGGGCGCGCATGACATCGACGTGATCCACCACCTCGCCGGTTCGCACACGATCCGCACGGTGGGCATGGGCAAGCTGAGCGTTTACAACCAGATCACCGATCGGCGCGACCCCGACACGCCCGGCTGCGCGAAATTCGGCTCCACCTGGCCCCCGCTGTCGCAGAAACAGATCAGTCCGATCATCAACGTCGAAGATCACAGCATGATGCTGATGCAGATGGCCAACGGCGTGCAGGCCAGCTACTGCCAGTGCCACTACACGCCGGACGGTATGCGCAACTACACGATCATCGGCACCGAGGGCCGGATCGAAAACATCGGCGACTACAGTCAGGGCGGCAACTGGGCGTCGGTCGCGCTGTGGAACAAGCGTAGCGGCGGCGGCGCGCGTCAGGGCGTTTATACCGAAGCGATCCCGCCGCTTGAGGGTTCGCACGGCGGGGCCGACCCGCGCATCGTCAGCGCGTTCCTGGAATACGTGCGCACCGGCAAAAGCAGCGGTGCCACGGCGATCGACGGGCGATGGGCCGTCGCCGCCGGTTACCTGGCCACCTTGTCCATGCGGCAGGGCAATCAGCCGATGGACGTGCCCGGCCTGCCGACCGGCGTGTGATGCCCGGCGGCACAGGGTCATAAAAAAACGCTTGCGTGGAGGTCAGTCCACGCAAGCTGCCCGAAGTCCCCGGTTGATGGGTCGAAAGGACTGAAGACCCATCAGCCGGTTATGTCCTGAAAAGAGGAACGGGCTGTCAGGCCCGTCCCCCACATCTTTCTTCCCGCCGCCCCGCGCTGTGCCGTGAGCAGCAGTGTCACATCTCCGTCAGCGGCGACCCGACCCCATTTCACGCCGCTTCACCAGACGCCCGCCCCCGCCCCCGAAAGTTAACCCCGGAAGTTAACCCCGAAAGTTAGCCCCGAAAATCGGCCCGCGGAAGTTCATTCCAATTCCGTGGGCATGTTCGCTGGGTTTTACCCCAGCAATATTTCATCACGCACACCCGATGCCAAATCGCGTCACAAATCGGATAAGACCATAAGATCATTACGACAAGCCTGATACATGATGATGGCGGAAAGACCCGTCGGCGATGTGGGTTAAAAAACCCAATTCCCGGATGTGGGGTGGTTGTGATGCCCCGGTCGGAGGTGTGAATCAGCGGGCGCGGCGCAGGCCGTATTTCTTCAGGCGGTATCGCAGGTGGTCGCGTGTGATGCCCAGCGATCGCGCCGCGGCGGACTGGTTCCATTCCGCTTCGTTCAACGCCTTGACGATCAGCGCTTTTTCATGGTCGGCCAGGCGCGAACCGCTTCGTCCGATGCCCGTCGATCCTTCGCCGCCTGTTTCGGCGGCACCATCCGCATCGCCGTCCACGCGGATTTCGTGAGGCAGATGCTCCGGCTCGATCACGCCGTCGCTCGCCATCAACGTGCATCGCTCGATCACATTCCTCAACTCCCGCACATTGCCCGGCCACTCATAGCGCATCATCATCGCCAACGCCTGATCGCTCACCCTCGCCGGAGGAACACCCAGCGACGGCGCGATCTGGCGAATGAAGTGGTCGATCAGCAGCGGCAGGTCTTCGACCCGATCCCGCAGCGGCGGCATGGTGATCGGAAACACATTCAGCCGGTAATACAAATCCTCGCGGAAGACGTCCGTCTCCATTTCCTTTTTCAGATCACGATTGGTCGCCGCGATGATGCGGACATTGCAGGTGATCGTCTGCGTCCCGCCGACGCGGACGAACTCGCGCTCCTGCAACACGCGGAGCAGCTTGACCTGAATCGCATGGCTCAGTTCGCCGATCTCATCGAGAAAAAGCGTCCCGCCGTCGGCCAGTTCAAAGCGTCCGAGCTTCTGCCCGGCCGCGCCGGTGAACGCGCCTTTTTCGTGGCCGAACAATTCACTTTCGAGCAGCGATTCGGGAAGCGCGGCACAATTGATCGCGATGAAAGCGCGGTCCTTCCGCTGGGAAAAGTCGTGAATCGCGCGGGCCGCCAGCTCCTTGCCCGTGCCGGTGTCGCCGTAAAGCAGCACGGTCGCGTTGCTGATCGCCACCTTGCGACACAGATCGACGGCGTAACGAATCGCGTTGCTCTGCCCGATGATTTCATAGCTGGGCATCGCCTGGCGCATGGCGCGGTTCTGTTTGGCGACCTGATCGTAGGCCTGCGCGTGCGAAGCGCCGATGGCCGCCAGGTTGGCGAACACCCGCAGCAATTCCAGGTCGCGTTGGGTGAAGCGGTCCCGCTGCGTCGGGTTGATGACTTCCACCACGCCGATCACGCGGTTGCGGTGAATCAGCGGAGCGGCCAGCAGCGAGCGCGTTCGCATATGCGTCTTGGCGTCGATGCCGGCGAAGAAGTGCCGGTTCTGGCGGACATCGTTGACACGCATGGCGCGGGCGGTTTTGACGACCTGACCGGCGATGCCCAGTTCCGCGTCGAATCGTACGCCGAGCAACACCTCCGCCACAGGCCCCACCGCGGTTTGAAAAACCAGTTGCCTGCGATCCGCGTCGAACAGCAGCACACTGGCGCCCTCGGCTTCAAGAACCGTCGTCGCCCACTCAGCCACCCGTTTGAACACGTCTTCGCTGGCCAGTTCGCTGTTGATCGCCCGGCTGGCATCGACCAGCGCGAGCAGCGTCTTGCGATCCATCTGGGGCGCGGGCTGACCGTCGAACATCTCCACCTCGTCGCCGGCCTGCTCCATCAGATGGGTATCTGTTTCGTTCATTCAAGCCACATCCCGACCAGATTACAGTACCGCATTCTATCCCGTACGCGACGGCGCGGCTAAAAAATCATTCCGACGAATTGTGACGGCGAAGACAATCGTTGATTCATCCGCCGCCGCTCGGAACCCCGCATGGCGTCCCGCCGCATATCCCGTTATCCTTCACGCTTTAGCTCATGCTCATCGGGGCTTGTAATGGCCAAACGTAAAGACAGGGACCAGACCGCACTATTCGTCGAGCCGCTTTCATCGAAAGCCGCCAAGCGGCGGCGTCGCCCGCTGTTTTTACATCGACTGCTGGAAGCCGAAGCCGACAAAAAAGCCATCGACGGCAAGTCCCTCGACAACGCCCGCAACATCGTGACTCACTGGGCCGACTTGGAAGAATCCGGCCACCTCCAGAAAAAAGAAACCTCCCTCAACGCCGATTTCCTGTTCGCCATCTTCGGCGATGCGCTGGGTTACACCGTTCACAACAAAAGCCCGGATCGCTACCACCTCGAACGCGAATTCCACGTTTCCAATGTCGGCCAAGCCGACGGTGCATTAGGCAACTTCGGGACCGGCAAAACACCGCAACCCCTCGCCGTCATCGAACTGAAAGACGCGGGAACGAATCTCGACGTGGATCGCTTCAACGGGCGAACGCCCGTTCAACAGTGCTGGGACTACCTCAACGCTTCCCCCGATTGTCCGTGGGGCATCGTCAGCAACTTCGCCGAAATCCGTCTGTATCACCGCGATCACACACCCGCCCGCTTTGAAGTTTTCACGCTTCAAGACCTGCGCGACATTCATCGCTTCCGGCAGTTTTACTATCTGCTCGAACGCAAGGGACTCATCGAGCCAACGCTGGGCAACCCGCCCCGCGCCCAACTGCTGCTGGAACAAACCGACAACCGCCAACGCGAAGTCGGTGACGCCCTCTACAACGATTACAGCACCCACCGCCTGCGACTCATCCGCCATCTTCACGAAGACCACGGATACACCGTCGATCAAGCCATTGCCGCCGCTCAAAAATTGCTGGATCGCATCGTCTTCGTCGCTTTCTGCGAAGATCGCCAGTTGCTCCCGTCGAAAGTGCTTCGCAAAGCACACGAAGAAGTACCGCCATTTTCCAAAGTCACCAATCCCCGCTGGCAAAACTATCGCAACCTGTTCCGCGCCATTGACAAAGGCCATCCCTCGCTCGAACTGACCACCGGATACAACGGCGGACTTTTCCGCGAAGACCCCCTTGTCGATGACCTCGAACTCAACGACGACTGGACCAATTTCTTCCGCGGAATCGGCGATTACGATTTCCGCGACGAAGTCAACGTGGACGTACTCGGCCACCTGGTAGCCGTTCACGGATTTCAATGCAACAGGGCGGGCTTGACCGATAAAGCTGGGGATGACGGATGACCAGATCGAATCGTTGAGCGAGCCGCAGCTGATCGCGTTGGTGCGTGAACTACTCGCGCGTCTGGGGCGACTGGAGGTTCGGGTTGCCGAGCTTGAAGCGGAGA
>JBAYVY010000287.1:0-4735 GCA_041674345.1 Phycisphaeraceae bacterium
CCGGCCAGTGGCCGTGGGGACACTTCTACACCGCCGTGAGTCAGCGGGCGTTGCTTGCGGGGGCGGCCGGTCCCTCCGTAACCCCATGACAACCCGGTTCGCCGATGGGGGTAAGGGGGCGGTCCGCGCCCATCGCCCCCGCCGTGGCCCGCAAACCTCCGGCTTCACCTTCCACGCCGACCCACACGCACCGGTGAATAATCCGGGATAAACGCGATCCCGCTGGAACCATCTTACCCCTGCAATTGGGACATCATATTGGCGGAATAGCGATCCCCAGCGGCGACTCCTTTGGGGGCGATGGCGTCAATCTCGCTCAGTTCATCCCGGCTCAGATCCACCGTCATGGCCGCCAGGTTTTCATCCAGATATTTCCTTCGCTTGGTCCCCGGAATAGGAACCACGTCTTCACCCTGGGCAAGCACCCACGCCAGGGCAAGCTGCGCCGGCGTGCAACCCTTCTGTTTCGCCAGCGATTCGATCCGCGCCGCCAACTCCAGGTTTTTCCCGAAATTGTCGCCTTGGAAGCGTGGCGATGTCCGGCGGTAATCATCGTCTGCCAGATCCTCGAACCGCTTGATTTGGCCGGTGAGAAACCCGCGTCCCAGCGGGCTATAGGCCACAAACCCAATGCCCAGCTCGCGACAGGTCTGCAAGACGCCGTCCTCGGGATCGCGGCTCCAGAGCGAGTATTCCATCTGAACGGCCGAGATGGGATGGACCTTGTGCGCCCGCCGGATCGTTGCGGGGGCGGCTTCGGACAGGCCCAGGTATTTCACTTTTCCGTCATGCACCAGTTCCGCCATCGCTCCGACGGTCTCTTCAATGGCCACGGTCGGGTCCACGCGATGCTGGTAATACAAATCGATGGTTTCCACGCCCAGCCGCTTCAGACTTGCGGCGCACGCCTGCTTCACGTATTCCGGCCGGCCATTCACGCCGCGGGCGTTAGGGGCGGCGCTGCGCACGATGCCGAACTTGGTGGCGATCACGACCCTGGAGCGTTCGCCCCTCCATGCCTTGATGGCGCGGCCGACCAATTCCTCATTGATAAACGGCCCATACATATCGGCTGTATCGAGAAGGGTCACGCCCCGGTCCAAGGCATGATGGATGGTAGCGAGCGATTCGACATCATTCCGGCCGCCATAAAACTCGCTCATTCCCATGCAACCCAGCCCCATTGCCGACACTTGCAATCCCTGTGAGCCAAGATTTCGTGTTCTCATAGTAATATCCTTGTAAAGAGCCATTGTATCCACCCAATGATCGATCATGGCGTTGATGAGATTGTAGCCACGCCAGCGATCAATTCACTCAATTCCCGATTAAAGCGCCGCGGCGATTCGTAAAACGGTGAATGCCCGCGCAGGTCGTAGGTGATGATGCGGAAACGCTCGGCCAGGTCGCTGTGAACCTGCCGATCCCACGACAGATGGCTCTGTCCCAGCCCATGAATGAAGACGATTTCCGGATTGTGAGGGTCGCCATAAGCATGCGAGGCCAGCGTCAACCCGTCGGATGTATGGGCGGTGAAACTTTCTTCCCGGACCACTGGATAGGCCGATGCCGACGCAGACGAAACCGTCGGTGTGCATCCGGCAATGGTGGTTAAGCCGATGAACAGCGTCGTCAAAGCGGCCAGAACATGTTTGTGATTGCGCACGGAACCTCCCTATGCCAAAACATCGCGTTCGCTCAACACCGGGTAATCGGTGTAACCTTTGGCACCGCCGCCGTGGAACGTCGTTGGATCTGGTTCGTTCAGCGGGGCGTTGGCGGCGAAGCGTTTGGGCAGATCAGGATTGGCGATGAAAGACACGCCGAAGGCGACGGCGTCAGCTTCGCCGGCCGAGAGCAGTTGCTCGGCCGACTCCTTGGTGAACTTCTCATTGGCAATGTATGCACCGCCGAACGCCTTCTTGATCTGCGGGCCGATCCGATTCTCGCCGACGTATTCGCGGACGCAGAGGAAGGCGAGGCCGCGCTGGCCAAGCTCGCGGGCGACGTAGCTGAAGGTGGCCAGCGGATTGGAATCGCCCATGTCATGACTGTCGCCGCGCGGGGAAAGATGCATTCCCACCCGCGAGGATCCCCAGACGGAGACGACGGCATCGGTCACTTCCAGCATGAGCCGGGCTCGATTTTCAATGGAACCGCCGTAGGCGTCGGTGCGGTGATTGGTCTTGTCCTGGAGGAATTGGTCGAGCAGATAGCCGTTGGCCCCGTGAATCTCCACGCCATCGAACCCGGCCGTTTTGGCGTTGATTGCGCCTTGGCGATAGGATTCGACAATGCCGGGAAGTTCTTCGATCGCCAAAGCTCGCGGGGTCACAAAGGGTTTGAGCGGGCGAACCATGCTGACGTGACCGGTCGGGGCGATGGCGCTGGGGGCGACGGGCAAGGCGCCGTCGAGGAACATGGGATCGGAAATCCGCCCGACATGCCAGAGTTGCAGGAGGATGCGCCCGCCGACCGCGTGAACGGCGTGTGTGACCAGCTTCCACCCCTCCACCTGCTCGGCCGACCAGATGCCCGGAGTGTTGGCATAGCCCACACCCATGGGCGTAACGGAGGTGGCTTCGCTGAGAATGAAGCCGGCCGAGGCGCGTTGGGCGTAATACTTCGCCATCAAGGCATTGGGCACGCGCCCCGCGCCGGCGCGGCTGCGCGTCAGCGGGGCCATAATGATGCGATTGGGCAGATGCAGGTCGCCGATTTGTATGGAGTCGAACAATGTTGGATACTTCATGGTTTTGTCCTTGGTTAAATAAGGAATCATTCCAGAGCGATTCGACGCGAATTGCTTTCCGGGTATGGATACTCGATGTGCTTTGCCGTGGCGTGCGCAATGAGTTCTCCGCAATAGCGGGTTACGACCTTGAGTGCCATGTCAATGCCGGCGGAGATGCCCGCCGAGGTGATCCGATTGCCGTTTTTCACCACGTGCAGTTGCTTTTCCACATGGGTCTTGGGAAAGAGTTCCCGCATCCAATCCAGGAATCGCCAGTGCGTCGTACCATGCTTGCCGTTGAGAAGTCCGGCTTTGCCCAGCAGGAGGGCTCCGGTGCGGATCGAAGTCAGAGTCTCAATCTGGGTGGCCCGCCGGGCGATCCAGTCGAGCAGGCGCGGATTGTTCATTTCCTTCCGCGTCCCCCAGCCGCCGGGGACGACCAGGACGTCCAACGCCGGGCAGTCATCCAAAGCGTAATCCGGCAACACCTTCATGTCGCCGCTGGCGACGATGGGGCCGGTGCTCTGGGCAATAAGGGAGACGGCAAACGGCGAGAGTTCTTCACGCCGTTTCTCTTCGTTCAACCGCGTGGCTGAGAAGACTTCAAACGGTCCGCAGAAATCGAGAACTTCGACATTCTCAAAAAGGACAATGCCAACCGACTTTCTGTTCATTATTCATCTCCGCGTGGTATTCCATGATCAAGGCACAGCGATTCGCCGCCTACGTGCGTTTCCATCTTGGGCCAGCTTAAACAATCAACTCATGTACCATCCGCCATTGACATTAATGGTTTGGCCTGTCATGTAGCCATTGTATGCAAGCATGACAACGATGTCAGCCACTTCGTCCGCGGTGCCGAGGCGTCGGGTGTGCCCATAGATTTTGGCGAAAGGAGAGAGAGTAAGCCGATGAAGAGGCGGTGGCGTGTGGATTGGGCCGTTTTCATGAACAGGAGATGGCTATGGACAAGGAAGTCCTTCGGCAACGGCTTCGAGCACTATCCGATGCGGCGATCGAACAGGCGATGGCGGCGGTGGCACAAGCACCCGATGGGCAATGGATCGCGGCCAGCGAGTGGCCGGTGCGGGAGGTGTTCGCCAAGCTGACCCGCAACAGTTACCGAGAGATTCTTCAGGCGCGCAGCGACGCGCATCCCGCCGCCGCGGAACAAGGGGACGCATATGCGGACGGTGTGGACGGCCGACGGGGTTCTTGAGTTATACCTCACGCGGTCAATCTATTCAGATGTCGGATGTACGATGTGCAATGTTCAATGTCAGCAGATGAGGCCCGGCGTCTTCACATTGCACATCGCACATTGAACATTCCACATCCGTTGAGTCAACTCTTAGACGCGGATGGTATATCCCGGCGATACTTCTGGTCCAAGGAGCAGGGCGGGATGTATCCGGCGGATCGGGGGAATCGCCATCGGCTGTGAACGGTTGAGGCAGATCGTCGAACAGGAGGCGCAGGCGGCGAGCGAAGCGCGGGACCGGGGACGAGTCCCGGCGGTTTGGACGGCGAGGAACGCGGCGGTTGAGAAGGGTGGCCCGACGCGGATTTACACGGGGGTTGATGGCGTGATGGCGCGGACGGTGACGCAGGCGGAGAAGGATAAACGCCGGGAAAACCAGGCGATTCGCCGGCGCAAACGCGACCCGCTTCCGGGGGTGGGCGTGGGCAACCGTCGGCCGTTGCCCGCGCCGCGGCCCGGTGCCGATCAGGCGTTCAAGGAGATGAAGATCGGCGTGTTTTACGATCAGACCAAGACCCATCGCCACGCCTTCGTGACCGCCGGCGACCACCGCCGGTTTGAACCGCCGCCGCGCCGGCACGCGCGACAGGTGGAAATGCTCGACGACCCCGCCGCCCTGGCCCGGGGTTGGGACATCGGCTCCGGTCCCACCGAGGCGATGTGCAAGACGCTGACCTTGCGGCTCAAGCGCCCCGGCATGAAGTGGGACACCGATCACGCCGCGCCGATGATGAACCTGA